>JAATVL010000260.1 GCA_014523525.1 Nitrososphaerales archaeon TH703
ATTTCGATCTTAATTCTGTGCATCATTTTAACCTTAAAAAATAGGTAAAAGTTGGAACCTTCTCTTGCTATATTACTTGGCTGTCATGTTCTCTTTATTCAATACTGGTAGACAATGTCGCAAACAAAAAAATGTAGAGGGATACAATATTTTCTACTTTATCTCTACTTTGGTTTCCTCTTCCGCCTTTGTTGGTGTTTTTTTGGTAAGTTCTATTCGAAGGACCCCATTTTCCATTTTTGCATCTACTTTTGAGGGAATAATTTCTTCAGGTATTGGTATACGCCTGCTAAAAGATTGGTAAGACCGTTCATTGTATACATAGTTTTTCCCCTTGTCTTCAGACTTTTTTTCCTGTTGGCCGGATACCTCAACTTTATTCTTACCTACCTTAATGTCTATTTTTTCTTTTGGAATTCCTGGAATTTCTAATGAAATTTCGTATTTATCTCCTTTATCTACCATATCACATAATGGTAGTCTGGTATCCATTGCCTGAAATGAAGGCAAATTCAATTCCCAAGAACGCGGCCACCATGATGAGGCAAAGGCATCCTCTATGTCTTTTCTAAAAGTGTCAAATACGTCCTCAAAAGGTCTGCGCGATAATGGTTTTCTTCTCATGTCTCTTGTAATATCTGATTTTTCTGAACTCATATTGATTTTATTATGTCGATGATATTTAAGGTCGCGGCATGCATTGAATGGCACAGTACACAACGTGTATTGTTACTCGGTAAATAGAGGGATCATACATTCTCATACAAATTTCTTTTCGTGAAGAATCTATCAACACGAACACGAAACCATAAGATTACTAGTTTTTTTCGCTTTCTCAAACTACTGGTCTAAAATATTTGCTTCTACAACTGGAACAAAAACTTCTTCCCTTGGTATCTGTATCATGTAAAGAATTACTAAAGTGCATTACACATCTTGGACTCTGACAATGAACAAAACCAAATACGTGTCCTAATTCATGTACAGACTCTTTTACCATCCTTTCGTAAGATAACTGGTCATTTGGTTTTAGGCCATAGAATTCTTGCCTAATCCTAGGCAGATATATTATCCCTAATCCTCCTTTAGGATACGCTTCTCCCAGGACATAATTCAAACCATCTGAATACGCATCCACATCCAAGATGAAAAGTATTTTTGTATCTTTGTTTGGCCTGAATTGCTCAAAGAAGCAAACTAATAACTTAGGGGAATACCATTGATTTCTACTCTTATCAAATGAAGATGTTTTTTTTAGCTGAACCAAATTAGAGTCGTTGGCAACAGTTGCAATCGTCACTTTGATATTTTCAAATTCTCTCGATATATCATTGCCTAAATTATTAAGAGTTCCATAATCAAGCTCTGTTAAGAATGGTCTTACGATTATTTCCACGCTTTTGAATTTACATAGAATGATCATAATATGTTTGTTGATTGGCAACGAGTTTCTGGAGGGCTAAAATGGAATACACCATTAGAGTTACTCAACGTTTTTGCAATTTTCATTACATTGACATTTTTTGCGTACCTAAATTACATCTCCAGTAGTGGCAATCTTATAGTACTTTGCGAATTCAATGATATGACTAGGAAAAACTTGAAAATTTGGCTAGAGCTTATGCTAAGAAAGATATTGAACAGAATCAGGATAGAATACTTTCATCCATCCTCCCTTGTCAACAGACTCAGAGTAATTCCAACCAGAACAGCCTATAAGCACTGACGATATAGTCTATACTGCAATAAATGCAATTATAGTTTAATATCTAGTTGAGTTTTCCATTACCTCTCAAGACTGGTCGTTTGTGAACCAAATTTGGCATGATTTTTGGACTTGAGTCGGATACCAACTTATATCAGTAGCAAACAGTTTACTTGTAAAACGAGTTGCCAGTAGATGAATCAAATGAGTTTGTTAATTCATGTTCAAGCTCAGCAGAATTCTACAGTACACTTGCGAGTGTATTTACAGATGTTTACTTAGCTTCTATCGGATGTTTTCTTGAAAATAAAAATTTGCAAAACTTCCAAGAGCTAGAGAAAAATTGGTTGTCTAAATGTCGAACTATTTTTGAAACCAGGTTCAGGGAGGACAAATTTGTAAATTCACTTTCTAACGCGATATACTGCTATTCAAAATTTGCTTCAACAACAGGTCTAGGACAGTGGTATCAAAATATATCCAATCTAACTTCCCTGTGGAATAACTTCTTTATTGAGCCTTTAAGAGACACGTTTTGGAGGACTCCATCTCACAAGCTCGACTTTGAAGGAAAATTTGCACTATTTCATTACAACCCTGCAGATAAAAGAGCAAATGGTAAAGCTCCTGTTCTCATTATATACGCATTTATTAATAGACACTACATACTTGACTTACTCCCACAAGTTAGTATTATTCGCAGTTTACTTACCAATGGATTAGACATATTTGCAACAGATTGGGGAACCCCAAGTTCGTATGACCAAGATTTAACATTGCATCACTACATAAACAATTACCTAGACAAGTCTGTAGATAGGATAAGAGAACATACGAATTCTGACAAAGTGTCAATATTTGGATACTGCTGGGGCGGTGACCTTGCTATCATGTATGCAGCATTGTATCCCGAAAAGGTTAAGAATCTTATAACTTTGGCTACCCCAGGCGATTTCAGTCTTGATGATGGATTACTCAGTCTTTGGACGAAAAGAATGAATGTAGACTCTCTTGTAGATACATTTGGTAACGCACCCAGTATGATGGTAAATGCCGCATTTGCGCTAAGAAATCCGATTGACTATATACATAAAATTCCTCATTTTTTTGAAAAGCCACGAGATATCGAGTCAATTGCGGAGTTCTTTGCAACAGAGATGTGGTTATATGATAGTCCTCCTGTGATAGGAGAAATATACAGACAGTTTGTAAAGGATTGTTATCAAGATAACCTGCTTGTTAAGAACCAGATGAAAATCGGAAGTGGACAGACAGTAAATTTGAAAAGCATTAAAGTACCGTTCTTAAATATTCTAGCGAAAATGGATGACCTAGTGGCACCAAATTCTAGTAGAGTGCTTAACGATGCAGTAGGTAGCAACGATAAAAGCTTGATGGAATTTAATTCGGGACATGTAGGTGCATGTATAAGCCCAAAGGCACACAAAGAGCTCTGGCCCAAAGTGGGAGAGTGGATAGCGAGTCGCTCTTAGATAAACCTAAGTAATTTTTGTTACATTCGATTTTGCTCACGATAAAAACATTTTGGATTTTATTTCTATATGGTAACGTCAATTAGAAATACTCGGATTTGTTTTATCCTTCGAGCAATCAATGCATCCTTCAAAGTCAATTTGATAGAGTTCTGTTTCATTCTTGTTACAAAATGGACACATGTTTTCCATTTATTTGTCATCGACATTGGGCCTCTGATATACTCTTGTTATCAACGGACTCGGGTCAATACGTCAACAAATGTTATCATTTTTATTTTTTACTTTAACACCCTCTTTTCAAAGGTCAGGCCAATTTGTTGAAATACTATTCTCTTGTAAAAATTATGTGAATCAATTCTATCAATTCTTGACTCAAGTCTTATGCGATAACACTTCTTTCTTTTGGCGATGAATTCACACTTCTTAATCAGTAGTTTGCCTATGCCATGGCTTCTGTACTCTTCAGATACTACCAGTTCTGGAATCCAGAACTCCCTCAGCGGTTGATTAAGTCTTTCAAGTAATTCTGCAAAAACCAGGACGAAATCATTTTAGATCAATAATCTTTTTCCTTAGTTTCATAATGGCAAGAGTAACATGTACCGCACCACGAACAAATTTTGGGTGTTTCAGCCTTGCACTTTGGACAAATGCTTTCTTGATCATGAACAGTAACTTCATGAAAATCATGAGGAGACCTAATTCGCGTCATCTATATTCAAAGTCCTCCATGTTAAATTATCAGTAAATATTATAAAACAATATAATATGAAGCTTGTTACTAATTAAAATCATATCATCTTATGCATTTGTTCTTTTTGTACCTGCTGATTCTATTATTATCCACTGCTGATACCAATCCATGGGAAGTCAGTATTATATCAAGAACCAATCTCATGAGTTATTAACTGGTTATAATTTTTCTCTAACATGAGTGATCGAACTCCAATCGATATGGGCACCATTACCGAACTTATGAGAAAGCCGGTTATTGTAAGGTTTGTAACCATTCCAGATATAACAAGTCTCTCGATTCTAGAGCTTTTGGAGTATGGTCTAACTCTCAAGGACGTCAATTATTCAATGGCAAATGGAGTCATATGTTATGACAAACCAACGAAGCCCTTGGGCAGTGAAGAATCAAGTGCATTGGGGGGATTACTATAACAACTTCCTAAATAGTAAAGTTAAGTTAGCTGAGATTGGTCTATACATTTTAGAATCTATAAAGGGCGGTCAATACGGACAAAAGTCGTCAATGGTACCTGAATATCCATCTTCTGATCCTGATCCACGCCATGTTTCTGATATAAATTAAAGTTATACGAGTGCTTCATGAACATAGGCTGTCGATGATGATACTCCAATCTTCCAAAAAAATCCAGCTCTAATACATTTACATATGATTCCAATTATTAGAAACTACTTGAAAGTAAGAACATAATCGCTACTTCCTTCCACGGAATTCTATCCTATCGCTTGCAACGTAGTAGTCATTGTCAACTCTAACAATCATGTTCCTTATTTTCCTCTCAAACATAATTCTCAAGGCCGCTTTGGGGTTAGTTTTATTTGATAATAAGACTAGTGGAGAAGAAATATATTTTAATGAAACACGGGGAATGCTCCTTGCTATTATAGGTAAAACATTCCTTATGGAGAGCTAAGCTACAGCTAAACCTGATTTCGTTATCGGTACAAAAGGAAAGCATGTTTGTTTAAAAATATTTATAGCCTTACTTACCGGGAGTTCCATTTCAAGGTAGATTCCAGAATTATCCATCATCTGCGCTGCACTTACCTCCAGCCAATCTAGGTTTTTCGAATTAATGATAGTAAGCAAGATTTGTTTACTACCAATCCTACCAATCGGTCTTTCGCCTTCTACAACAATTAAGCCATCTACATATATCTGTGGCCCTATTGCCAAAAAAGGTGCAATCTGCATTAAGGTTGAATCAGCAAGAACTCTTCTTTGCTTACAAATATCGTAAATCTATGCGGAGAATCAATCCCAATCATGGCGGGCTTCTTTAGCCTTAAGCAAGCCTTTTGATGTTACCGTAACAGTATCACCCTGAATTCTTATAAATCCCTTGTCTTGTTCGTATTCTTTAAGCGTCTGAAATATGAACCGTTCGCCTAGCGTGAAAATTGGCAGCCTGGTTGACTTGAAATCCCGTATCTTAAAGACTGTTGAAGAACGATTTTTGGATGCTGTATCATAGATACTGGAGAGTTCTCCATGAAATTCCATATGAGAAACTTCTTGTTCCTAACTAAGCTAGCTCTGGCAATTGCATGCAAACAAGGATCTTTCCTATTTTCTTCGTACAATCTACGTGCTAAATCCGTTGCAGTTACTATTCCCAACAAGACATTATCCTTAATTATAGGAAGTCGCCTAATTGAATACTTAGTCATAACAAATGCCGCGTCGTAAATATAGGCATCGTCGTTAAGCGAAATCAAAGGAGAAGACATTATCTCTGAAACAAAGGTAAGTTTCGGATCTTTAGACTCAAAA
>JAATVL010000261.1 GCA_014523525.1 Nitrososphaerales archaeon TH703
ATTATGGTTGGATTTATCTCATTTTTGGCTATTTCAGCCGGAGTCTTGACTTATTCTCTCGTAAAGGCAGAGAGATAATAATTTCTTGGATTATTTGTGGATGTGCTTTCCCATTGGATAGGTTGAATTGTAGGTTTGGAGCCGTCGGGATTAGTTCCCTTCATGTAGTAGGGTTCTACTACTTACTAACAGGAGAGCAGGCGGGATTTGAACCTTCGCTATAGAAGGGTTCAACCACAAATACAAACTATGGACATAATAATAGTCCTGCTTCGATAGTACAATTGGGATTATCTCTAGTAAATTTCCAAGTCTTATACACTTCAGATAATGACGGTTTATCATCAAGATTTTGGATTTGGTCTAATCGGTCAATTAAGTATCCAAGAATTGTACCCTTACTTAAGGATAAACAGTAAGGAAGGACGTTATCCAATCGTTCACATTTATCGGATAGATATTTGAAAGCTGCATCACATATTTTTCCAGGGTCAAGGCCTCCTATTACTCTTGAATGACATGTTGAGATGAACACAGTAGGGTTTTTTTCGTAACCTCTGATTTTATAGAGTTTATGAAATTAAAGTATACATCCTCATCAGTCCCCGTGTCTTGATTTTGGCTTAAGGCTGACATCTTTCTTAACCTTACTACATACTTTATAAGATGACTAAATATTAAAGACTATTTACATTACTTGTAACTAGAATTAGAAATTATTGCCGCCATTATTGCATCAACATAGTATTTTTTCTTGCTTTGAAAATCTTTAATTTCCCATGCAAAATGACTTCCACCGGTATTGGTAGGTTCGGCATTGCCGATAATTTTTCCTACGTTATTTAATTCAGGATTTGATTCATATACAGTCCCATCAGACTTTACGTAAACATATTGAGGAGCACCGTCTAATTGGTTTTTTGAGATATTAAAGGTACTTACGAGTCTTGAAATCGCTACATCTGGAGATATTGGCAACCTGGAAAGTGAAGGACGATTTAGGGAATCCACTATGCCTAAATAAACGATAATGGTAACCAATATTCCAAAAGAAACGGTGACAATGATTTTTTTATCTATCAATTTGGTTTCTGGTATTTCTCTATCATGTTGTTAATGGACTGACTGATGATAACAATTCAATATCAATATGATTCAATTGTCTTGAAATTATTTTGAACCAAGAATATTTTTCTTTGATAGGGCATTGTCTAGCTCTTCTCTTGTCATTAGTCCCTTTTCAAGAATCAATTCTCTGATACTTTTATTAGTTGTCATAGATTCTTTGTAAATCTCTGATGCTTTAAGGTATCCGATATGAGGATTGAGCAGAGCGACCAATATGGGATTCTTTTCAACAAATGATGAAAGCTTCTGCTCATTTGCTTTTAATCCTTCTATCATGTTTCTTGTATAAATGGGTAGAAAATTTTTTAACATATCTGTTGACTCCAACATATCCTTTATCATTCCTGGTAACATTACATTTAGTTCAAATTGACCTGCCTGAGCAGCAAGAGCAACTGAAACATCATTTCCTACGATAATAAAACAAATCATGTTAAGGCATTCTGAAAGTGAAGGATTTACTTTACCAGGCATTATAGAAGATCCAGCATGTACAACAGGGATTGTAATTTCTGATAAGCCTGCTACAGGACCTGATGCCATCAACCTGATATCGTTTGACATTTTAATTAATTCTAATGCAATGTTTCTCAAAATTGAGGAGCACATTACTATCTCAAATTTACTTTGTAAGGAAAAGAAATAGTTCTGTGAAGATTTTAAACTTAATCCAGATATCTGAGAGAGATATTTGATTACTAGTTTATCATACCCAGGAGGTGCATTAGCTCCAGTACCAACCGCTGTTCCGCCAAGCCCCACATATTCTAAATCAGAACATACATCTACAATTTTACTTAGCCCTCTTTTTAGAGAAAAAGCGTACTCATTAAATTCCTTACCTAACGTCACAGGTATTGCATCCATGAGATGAGTTCGGCCAATTTTTATAACCTCCCTAAATTCCTGTCCTTTTTTTTCACATGCGGTAATAAGTGAGTTAAGTGAATCTACAACTTCTCTCATATTCATTAATATTGCGATATGCATCGCTGTTGGAAAAGTATCGTTACTAGATTGTGACATATTTACATCGTCATTAGGATTTATGAAAGAATAATCGCCAATTCTATGACCGCTAATTTCAAGAGCTTTATTTGCAATTACTTCGTTTGTATTCATGTTGAACGCGGTTCCTGCACCTGAGTTAATTGCATCAACTACGAATTGATCCAATAAATGTCCTGAGAGTATTTCGTCACATGCTTTTACTATAGCATCAGCTTTTTTCGCAGGTAATATGTTCAAATCTCTGTTTGCAAGTGCAGCAGACCGTTTTATCATAGCAAGTGCCTTTATCATGTTTACGTGAGTTTTCTGACCTGTTACTTTGTACTGGTTCGAAGCTCTTACTGTAAATGGTCCATAATAAGCATTAGAAGGAACTCTGACCTCTCCTAAAGAATCTTTATCAATGCGATATGACTCCATAAATACAAAATCTAGTAATGATCTAATAAATCAATCGACTCTGCATATCCGACAAAACTTAACTGTGATAATTAATTAATTAATTTTCAATTTTTCCAATTTATTTCTATTACGTTTGAATTTACTCTCCGATGACTTTTACTAGAACCTTCTTACTTCGACAACCATCAAATTCTCCATAAAATATTTGTTCCCAAGGGCCAAAATCAAGCTTACCTCCTGTGATGGCGACTACTGTTTCTCGACCCATTATCTGACGTTTTAAATGTGCATCAGCGTTATCTTCTCCAGTATCATTATGCAAGTACTGTTTAGTGGGTAAATGTGGAGCTAGTTTCTGAAGCCATTTTTCGAAATCCAGATGCAGACCACTTTCATCATCATTAATAAAAATGCTTGATGTAATATGCATGGAATTAACTAGACAAATACCTTCGCTAACATTGGATTCTTCTACAACTTTTACTATGTCTGGTGTTATATTTATTAGTTTGAATCTCTCTTCAGTATGAAAAGTTAAATATTTTGTAATCGTTTTCATGCTATTCAAAAATTATTATTATAATTTAAGTTATTCATTTGTAAGTGAATAAAAAAACTCTTATTAGATCTATAAATAATTCAAATGGCCAAAAACATGTTCATAAATAAAATTAATGTTGAACCTGAGTTACTCTATTTGATACTTACTATTGCGCTTGTATTTCTTGTATTAGGTTTTAATTTCAGTCATCCTAATTATTCATTCGCTCAATCAGATCAATTTTCTCAACTTCAGAATGTTTCAAAAACCCAAGCAATTCTACGTTTTCAAAGTCAATTTTGTGGAACGAATTCTACATTACATAGCAACTCTTTCATTGCCGAATATTCACTTCCACAGAAATGTGAAATGCCATTAGGTATACTAGTAGATAATGATACAGTATGGTATTTGTCAACAAAATTGGGCGTTCTTGGAAAATTCAACACCAATGAGAACACTAGTCAGGAGTTCACCATACCTGTCTGGGACAGTCGCTCAAAGCCCACGGATGTATCACAAACATGGGATCTTAAAATGGCCTCAAATGGCAATATCTGGTTTACTGACGAGAAGCAAAATGGGATATGGAGATTTGAACGAAACAATAATAGTTTCAGCTTCTTTCCTGTGCCAGAACGTCCTTCAGGCTTTGGTACCACCTACCCTGTTTCCATAGTGTTGGACGATGACGAAATCTACTTTGTGGGCATTCGCTCCAAATCGCTTTGGTTTGCAAATATTTCAGATTTGAAAAATAACTCATCAGAAGGTATTTCAAATATTTCTCTTCCGTTGTCATCATTCAGCGGAATAGATCCAGAGCTGGTCAGTACTGGATCAATTGAGTTAGACAGAGATCGTAATGTCCTGTGGATTTCGACTCTCGCATTTGGAGTTAAAGGTCAATTGTTCAAGTTTGATTTAGCTTCAAGAACATTCACTCCTTTCGATCTGCCAGCAGACCTTGATTCACCTGTAGGAATTGCTATTGATGAAAAGGGAAATCCCTGGATTACAGATCATGGAACCAGTATATTCTTTATGGTTAATGCAACAAATGGCAAGGTTACAGAATTTAGTACCTCGCCACTTTCTAGGATCTCTGCAAATATTCCAAAGGGATCAGGTTATACTTTGCCATATTGGGTTAAGATGGACACAAGAGGGAATCTTTGGTTCAATGAGCACATTGGTAACAAGATTGCAAGATTTAATACAACTGATGGAACGCTGGTTGAATATTGGATACCAACACAAAATAGCTTGTGGGCGCCATGTACTCCAAACGAAAGTTCTTGTGGAATTTCGAATGCTCTTCAATTTTCGATAGGAAAAAATAACCAACTGTGGTTTTCAGAATGGACAGAAAATAAATTAGGCATGTTGAATGGCTCAAGACCTCTACCATTTGTTGTGGATACAAGCTCTACAGACTTGAATATCAAGAGAGGAAAAACCATTGAAATACCTCTTAGTGTATCGGCAAAAGAACATGTCAGCCTTAAAATGATTGCTTCATCCACATTCACAAGTACAGGTGACATTGGAAACTCATCCTTTTCATTCAGCCAAGAGTCGTTTCCCATGAATTCAGGTGAAACCAAGAACGTCACATTTTTGCTTACTCCTTCAGAGGATCTTAAGAACGGAGAGTATACTCTCATGATTGGAGCAGAAAATAATGAAATATCATATCTTCATTCTATAAAAGTGCATCTTTCATAGTTTAATTAACCTGTTCAAGAGCCTCAATCCCTGGCATTTTATCTCCAGCCAAAAATCTCAATGTTGCTCCACCTCCAGTTGATAAGTGTGTTACTTCACTCTCTGAAACACCCGATTTTTTGAGAGCTGCAATTGTGTCCCCACCGCCGACAAGTGTCATAGCGCCTCTCCAAAACGCAAGAGCCATACTCTTTGCAACATCCATGGTTCCACCTGCAAATTGTCCGACTTCAAACATTCCCATTGGTCCATTCCAAAAAATGGTACCAAACCCGTTTCCACCAATTTCTGAAGAATATATCCTAGAAGTTTCATTGCCAATATCAAATCCACACATTCCATCTGGTATGTCACCAGAGACGGTTGAAAATGAGTTTTCCTCAGAAGAGACTATATGATCAAGTGGAAGTAGGATCTTTTCACCAAACGAAGAAAGAGCACTTTTCACCCAATCAAAATGTTCCTCGTCAAATAACGAATTACCAATTTTAAATCCTTTTGCCTTAAGAAATGTGTAAGCGGCTCCACCTCCAATTAGTAATTTGTCTGCTTTTGGTAGTAGATTTTCCAATGCCCCAATTTTGTCCTTAATTTTTGAACCTCCTATCACTAGGGTAAATGGTTTTCTTGGATTATATCTTATCATCGAAAGATATTCTATTTCCTTTATTAAACTAAATCCTGACAATCGAATATCAAAATTCTTTACAGCTCCATACGTCGAAGCATGTTTTCTGTGCGATGTGCTAAAAGCATCATTTACATAAATATCTGCCAATGATGAAATGGATTTACAAAATTCAGGATCATTGTTCTGCTCTTCGGAATAATATCTTAAATTTTCTAATAGTAAAATACTTCCATAATTCAGCTTCTCTATCTTTGTATGTACTTCGGTACCAATACAGTCGTTGATAAAGTCAACTTTTCTATTGAGTATTTCTTTCAATCTCACAGCTACAGGCGCAAGTGAATTATTGTGATTACGGTATTTAGGTCTGCCCAAGTGGGAAGCCAAAATGACTTTAGCTCCTCTCTTTACAAGATATTCAATTGTGGGAATTGCGCTTCTAATTCGATAGTCTTCAGTAACTAAACCATTATCAATACTTACGTTAAAGTCTACTCTGACTAAGACCTTCTTTCCATAATATTGGATATCATCAAGGTCTGATACAGATCTAAGCAATTATTTTTCCAAATATGGGTTTTAAATGCTACTAGGATAAACTTTTCTCTGCCTTGACTCAAAACATGACTGAGTTATAATGAATGGTTATTAACTGTTAAACTATGTGTAGAGATTATTATCCGATTTTCGTATTTCTATTGTAACTTTATCTCCCACTCTAATTCCAATGTCTTCGTAATCCCTTACACTAATTTTGAATGTTGGGGAATCACTAGCACCTCCACCTGCCATCATTCTTGAGATATTTCCCATAGCTTTTGGAAGATTTTTCATCATGTCTTCTGGAGAGGAAAATGCCATAACATTAGAACCAAATGGGTTCATTGGTTTATCGCTCTTGTAATCATTAGGATCACTAAAACCAACGTAAACGTAAGGACTTCCATCCTGTGCAGCTTCTATGCGTGCAACAACAAAGTCTTTTTTCATGCTTGCCATATTATTTCTTCCCTTAAAGACTATAATTTCCTTTCCATTATAATACTTTACAAACAAAAGATGGGTTTTGGCAATCTTGAAAATTAGATATTAATCTTGGATGGTAAGATAAAGTTAAATTGTAACAACTCTAAAATAAATGACTTTAATGCAGCAGTCCACAAACGACGTAACTTCTTTTCATTAAAAGATGAATGATAAGGAACAATTTTTTATGTTTCGTTCTTTACATCTGCAATGATTTTTAGTTAATTTTTGTTAGCTTGAAAACATTTACCAAATTTGGTATCCTTTGGTCAGATCCTTGCGATAAATTTTACTATCCGGCATAACTGGACAAATACAAATAACAGAAGATTATAATTCGTTGTCTACAATATAAACAAGACATGAGCGAATTGTACTAAATCCTTGAGATAAAAACGGTAATGTAAGGATTAGACTTTGTATTAATTATCCTCTATACCATTATTTTTTAATAAAGTTATTTTGACAGTTGTTGGACACCCTAATTTGCTTGATGCAACCTTAAAACCGCGCTTTGCAAGTTCTAAGTTTGCCTTTGAAACATACGCTTCAAATATTGATTGTTCTGGTTTGACCCTGGCGGCAAGTCCAGTAGCTTTGCCAAACGCTCTCCTCATTCCTTCTTGCAATCTATCTGCCCCGGCAGTTGCAATCATTTTATTTTCACGTAGCACCACATGAGGATAAACTGTAAGTCTGGAAAAAAAACTCATGTCCCCTGCTTGAGACATTGTCTTGTTTGCCGCCAACCTTGCTGCTTCTAGCGCATTGTGTCTAATCTGGATTTTTTCACTAACAATTAATTCAAATTTGTAATCATAATCTACTTTAGACTGTCCTGAAGAGAACCTTGCAATTTTTAGCTGAGGTTTTCCAGAGATGTATTCTCTTCTCACATATGGCATTCCCCTTGTTTCCCTGTAATTAACGCCTTTCATAACTCATCACTTGTTTTAATACTTAAATCCAACTTTCAGAGTGATTTAATCGTTATGTCTCCAGAAGAAGATCAGAATAGTGAATTCCAAAACATAATTCAGGGGGTTCTGACTAAAAAATGCTTGATAAAAATTGATGATTTTAGATCTCAAGACCAACTTCGCAATAAAGGATATGGTGACAAAGAAAACAATAATTACTTGCTGGAAACTTACGAAGCACTCTATCTGCTTCATTTGAATAAACTTGTCATTACTAATGGGGATGTTGTTGACTTCAGCGATCTAATGAAACATGCATTAAAATACGATAAGGAGATAGTTACAAAATTTCTTGTATACAGAGACTTAAGAAGTAGAGGCTACGTTGTAAAAGAGGGATTTGGATTTGGTACAGATTTTAGGGTATATGAAAGGGGAGGATATGAAAAGAAACGCGCAAAATACGTAGTTTTTTGCGTTAACGAAGGGATTAATGTAAAGGTCGGAGAGCTTTCAAAGCATGTACGAGAAATAGAGACTATGGGAAAAAACGCAATAGCTGCAGTTGTAGAAAGACGCGGTGAGGTAATTTATTACAAGCTAACCAATATGAAATTTAATGAGAACAAAAAGCAAGAGACTACTTTAGCCCTTAAAGAAAGAAAATAGTTAAATAAACAAATTTTGAAATTGTCAAATGTAGGGAGTGTCATTCAAAGAGATCTACTGTCGGGATTGCGAAATAATTTTGGCTAGATACAATGATGATTATTTCTCCGACGACAGCATAAATGAATTATCCAAACACCATTACTATTATCATATTAAAGAAGGTCATTCAGTAATAGTCAGGAAAAAAAAGAGTTAGCTCAACGTCCTTGCTAGTTCAGCTCATATGAAGATGCCAAACTGGTGTATACGCAAGGATAATATTTTTCCTCGATGATTATTTTTTTACTAC
Source organism: Nitrososphaerales archaeon TH703 (assembly GCA_014523525.1). Taxonomy (GTDB): domain Archaea; phylum Thermoproteota; class Nitrososphaeria; order Nitrososphaerales; family Nitrososphaeraceae; genus TA-21. The sequence goes on from JAATVL010000261.1 coordinate 8,349, forward strand.
AGGATAATGATGATAATGGTAGTCCCCCTATAACTCGAATAATAATCATGAGTAGATGAAGAGATTTTACCGGACTGCAGAATCTTGTGGATTGAGTGCTCCGACCGGGATTTGAACCCGGGATCGTCGCCTCGAGAGGGCGAAATGCTTAACCGGCCTACACCATCGGAGCGATAGAAAATTGGATTATTTTCTTCATATAAAACTTATGTTGAAATTTTCATTTCATTTTCTATATGATGATTTATTAATGTATACCCAAAAAAAAAACATCATTATTTCATAAGTCAAGTTTCAGAGAATTGATGTAAAACTAAAGTTTATACGTAATAGAAGTTTGTCTTGTACGACCTGCTACTCCTAAAGTCTAGATTCTCAAAGTTTCTAGTCTGATTTATAAAGTTCTATGTGCTATATAATAAATAATGGCGTCTGTAGAAATAATTGGTAAAGAAGCAGAATTATTCACCAAGCTTCAAAATGGGAGAATCCGGTGCACTGCATGCGCCAGGAAATGTGAAATTCCTGAGGGAAAAATAGGACTTTGTGGAATTAGAGGTGTTAATCATGATAAATTATGGTTATATGTATATGGAAAAGTAATTGCAGGACATATTGATCCAATTGAAAAGAAGCCTGTAATTCATTATATGCCTGGTTCTTCAATATACTCGATTGCTACAACTGGTTGCAATTGGCTGTGTAAATATTGTCAAAATTATGACATATCACAGAGAAGAAAAATAGAGGGAACCGAAATGACTCCATCAGAAGTAGTAGACAAGGCGCAATTTTACGGCGCACAAGGTATCGCCTATACGTACAATGAACCATCAATTTTTATGGAATTTGCAAAAGATTGTGGAATTGAAGCACATAAAAAAGGAATTTTCAACATTTTCGTATCTAACGGATATGATACGCCAGAATCCGTTAATATGATGTCAAAATTTTTGGATTGTATAACGGTAGATTTTAAAGGTAGCGGAAATCAGGAGTTTGTAAGACGTTATATTGGAATTCCTAGTTCAGAACCAATATTTTCAACTCTAAAAGAAATAAAATCAAAAACTAATATCCACATCGAGATAACTGATCTTATCGTTCCTCAGGTTGGTGACAATTTGGATTCTGCACTAAATCTATGCAAGTTTGTTTATGACGAGCTAGGGCCAGATACTCCAGTTCATTTTTTGCGTTTTCATCCTGACTACAAGATGATGGAGTTTGATTCGACTCCTGTTTTAACTCTGGAAAAACATTATGAGATAGCGAAGAAGGTTGGATTGGAATATGTTTACATTGGCAATGTACCGGGACACAAGTTGGAAAACACTTACTGTCCTGAGTGCGGCTACTTGGTAATTCAAAGGTACGGGTTTAATGTTGATGGGTGGAATCTAGATCAAAAAAATTGTTGCATACAATGTGGACATAGTATTCCAATTGTGGGATCTCTTCAAAAGAAGAGCAAGAGATTGTTTCATTTTATAGAATGATTTTCCCTTAGGTTGTAAAAGTGGGACAGAACATCAAAGTAAAATAGACACAATCGATTAATCAAAAACACCATTCTAAATTCCAGTCTTCTTTCTCAATTGCAGCTCACGAGTTTTATTCAAGTCATTTTTGGACAATCTGATGAGAACAGTTAATCAGTTTGTGTACGATTGAACTCTAGGTTTGCCTTTTTTAGGAAGGTTTTTGGCAAAGGTGTGACATATCATAGTAAACATTGACAGAATTATTTTCCATAACTGAAAACTATGTAAAAAATCACGTAAAGGCTCGCCATGAAAATTCTAAGAAAGGAGATAATGGAATAGTGCTCGTTGTAGGTGGTAGCAGTTTGTATCATGGCGCTCCACTTTTGGCATCACTAACTGCACTACGTGCTGGCGCTGACTTGGTTTATACTGCAGTACCTAGAATTATTATTAACGCGATAAGGTCATATTCCCCAAATATCATTGCATTGCCCATGACTGATAATTCGCTTACAAATGGATCTGCAAACCGATTGGTTAAGAGTCTTCCAAAGATACCACATACAGCAACTATCGGGATGGGAATGACAATATCCAAGGCTGAAGCGTTAAATTCACTTGTCAAGAAGCTGAAGGAAAACGGAACAAGACTTGTACTTGATGCTTCTGCGCTAATTCCAAGAATCATTACAGAAATTACAGAGACTGATACTATTATCACTCCACATGCTGGCGAATTCAAAAGAATTTTTAATGAAGAAGTGGGAATCAGCAAAAGTGAAATTGTATCAAGCGTCTCAAGAATGGCAACTAGGTATAAAATTACCATAATTCTAAAAGGATGGTTAAATGTGATAGCTGATCATAGTGGCAAAGTTGCAGCAATAAAAAGGAGTACTCCTGCGATGACTGTTGGAGGAACCGGCGATGTGCTTGCAGGGCTTGTGGCCGCGCTTTATTCAAAGATAAATTCCGCCTTTGATGCATCTGCTCTAGGAATTTATTTTAACGGGTTGGCCGCCCATGTTGCTTTTGAACAGGTTGGACTCCATATGGTAGCCACTGACTTGATAGAAAATCTGCCAAAAGTAATGATGCCATTTGACAAAATATCTACTGAGAAGATCTAAAATTTTTTTACTTTATACTAAAAGATTACTTGCCCCAATTCAGAATGATATTTATTTTACTTTCCAGTATATATTATTGTGAACCAAATTATAATTATCCTGATTACTTTTTCCTTCACCCTGTGCATTTTCCAATTTAACTTTATTCCACTTTATGGAGAGGATATTAGAATTTCTTCAGGATCCAACTTTACTGATTCTAGTGGTAAATTGAATATCATAGGTGTTGTAACAAATTATGGAACAACATCTCAACAGGTGACCGTAGGACTAAATGTCCATAATAAAATTGATAGTTCAAATACCGCCTTGCGTGATCCCACATTTAGTAAAATTATTTATCCAGGGAAGGAATCTCCTTTTAAATTTAAAATAAATAGGGACTATGATGTCTTGGGTAAACCATACATATTAGCGATAGATAATACAAATGAACCCTTTTATAATGTCATAGTTCAAAATTATTCTAATTTTCCAGTAGGTCAAAACAGAGAATTAGTTGGAACATTAAAGAATACAGGGCAAGTCGTATTGCACAATATTAGTGTGTATGCGTCAGTTCACAACAAGAATGGAACGCAAATAGATTCTATCAAATCTAATATTATACCTATACTAAAGCCAGGGGAAGTAAAACCATTTTCAGCAAGACCAGACTACGCGGTGCTAAAAGATGCAAATTATTTCAGTTGTGCTGGATTTGATCCAAACGCCCCACCCACCACTCTTGATTTAGGCAATGGGAAGTTTCTAACTTATGGCTTGGAGAGCGTTGCGAAGATAAGTAATTTCAGTTATGATAAATCAACCGATAGTATATCATTTATTGCCGATCATTATAATCCTTTGGGAGGTATCGTTACTTTTAGGATACCACAATTAGATAATCATCAGAATATAACAATATATTTAGATAATTTAGGACTAAAGGATCAACAGATTACAAAAAATGGCAAGACAATTGTTACTAATATTTTTATCCCACCAAACGAACACACCGTAAGAATTTCTGGTATCCTAAATAGGTCCTAAGGCATCTTTCACTCTCATGTATCGTGTGAATGTTAACTAGATTAACCCGACATGATGTATTTCATTTTAGCTTTTCTTATCTTCGCCTGGAGCAGACGATATGTTAAGTTTAGTCCCCATTTTTAATATGTAAGGGGTAGCAAAAGTGGTAACAATTGTAACAACCCCTAAGATAGGAAGAATATATGAGGAAACAGCACCTACGTCCTGACCCCCTTTTCCAACTATAAGTGACATCTCTCCCCTCGCAGATGATAGTCCAAGGCCAGTTCTAACCGCTGTAGTAGTATCATATCCTGCTCTAATTAAAACAGGTATGACAATCATCATTTTTACCATAAATGATGTCGCAATAAGGATTAGAGCAGGAATGATAAATAGTGGAATTTTAGACACATCCACAAGAGCACCTATCGATACGAAGAATAATGCTGCAAACACATCTCTAAGGGGAATAGTTATGACACGAGCTATACCGGCACTATTAGATTCAGCTACGAGCACACCAGCCAGAAACGCTCCTATTACCGGTGACAATCCAAGTTCAATGGCAACAAAAGATAAACCAAAGGCCAGACCTAGTATAACTATTATCAATACAGAGTAATCAGTTTTCCTAGCCAGCTTGTCTATCACTGGTGGCAAATATCTTGAACCTAGGATTAGAATTGCTGCTATGAAACCCAAAACTATTCCTACCGATAACAGTACGTCAATAAATGATACAGCTGCTGTTAGAGCCAGTGATTGTAGAATACCTAGCATGGTAATGACAATAACATCTTCTACGATCAGTATCCCCATTATCAATACACTTGATTTGTTATTAATCATGTTTAGTTCTTCCAATATCTTCACAGTAACAACAGTACTAGTAACTGACATGGCAAGTGCCAAAAACATTGAGTCAAATTGTGAAAATCCAAGTGTTCGTGCGACGAAGAATGTAACTAATAGAGTTCCGAGTGATTCTGCAATGCCTACAACCATAGATATTCTTCCAACTGATCTTAGTTTTGTGATAGGAAACTCAGTTCCAATTACAAACAAAAGAATGATTATTCCAATCTCAGCTAGTGTATTGATCGTCCCTACTTCATGTATTAAGCTAAATGGAGGAGTAAATGGACCAATTACCATACCGGCCAAAAGATATCCAATTACCATAGGTTGCTTCAATTTGTGGGTAACAAAAACCATAACCGCGGCTACAATCATTACCACCGCAAAATCTTGGATTAAAAAACCTGTCTCCAATTGTGCTATGAGATCAAAAAAATACAAAAAATACACTACCTAATAATCAATATCTAATTCCAGTACTATTCTCATATATCACGAATTTTCTATTTCAAAATCATAATTCTTCAATCCATGTGTCTTTATGAATCGCAAAAGTTCATCATGATCATCAATTTTGTAGTATCTTTTCATCTTTTCTAAAGTTTCATCATCATAATGTACGTATCTTTTTGCTTTTGCTTTCTCCATGCCATATTAAAATATCTAATCGCACTTAAATATTTCAAAAAAAAATAATGAAAAATTGAATCTGGATAAGAATAATTGATTACTAATCAAATATACACTGCGTTTTCAAGAACTCTAGCAATTCTTCTCTTTTTTCAAAGCCATAATATCGCCTTAGTTTTTCTAAAGATAGTTCATCGTATACTAGCTCATCGTGCTTTTTGTCTTTATGAGACGCTATAGGAACGCTCAATTGTTTTCTTGTAGTATTTAATGACAACATTTGGATATATTAGCATTTACCTCAATTTAATAGGATGAAAAATCCCTTCAATGTGACAAAAGATATTAAGAAATCATTGCATGCCTAATAAAACAGAATGGAAAAATCAAATTACCTTGCTCATATCATCTTAGGCTCAGACTATGGAGTTAAATCTCTCTTTTGAAGTATTTATTAATATAGCATAGTTGATATTGAAAGTGATATATGACATCGGGAAAATATTTCAATAGGGCAGTAATTGCACTAGACGCACCTCATATTGGATATGTAGTTCGAGAAACAGATGATAAAATAGTTGTATTTGGGGAAGGCAAGCAGAGATATGATATATCACTCTCAGAAATCAAGACTGTTAGCAAAAATGTCTTAGTTGGACTAAAGTTTGAAGAAATTGCAAAAAAATATTCGGTTGAAAGGGATGCACCACTTCCTACAAGTAAATATGTCGACCCTTGGGGAAAAGATGATACTACTGACTTTGCCAGATATGAGAAAGAATATGCAAAGACGCTCTTCAATAAGGGAGTCAGGATAGAAAATGAAGATCATGTAGGTCATATAATGAAGGAAACTGACGACAAGATTGTCATCTTCGGTGAACGTAATTACAGATTTGACGTTCCTAAATCTAAAATCATTGCTGTTGGAAGAAACGTTATATTAGGAATGGATTGGGACGAACTTTATACCTATAATATTGATAAGAATTCACCACTACCTAGCGGAGAACCTATTGATAAACTGGTAGAGGAAGAAGACAAACTCTAAAACTCTTATCTTTTGAGTCATTCTTCAGTTCTTTATCTAAACTTGCTTGATGGAGAAAACATGCAAAAATGTTAAAGGTAGAAATTTTAGTCAAAAAGAAAGTAGATACTTTTAGAATATTTGCTTCGCTTCCTGATATGGGTAGAGTTGGTGGATTAGTATCTTCATTTTTGGCCAGTAATTTAGAAACTGAACATATTGCAAATATAATTTCTAACCCCAAACCATGGGTTAATGTTAAAGATGGTGTTATAGAGTCAGCAAGGGATATTTATAAGATTTATTTTTCAGATAGAGAAAAACTATTAATTCTTACTGGTGAAGTCCAACCTGAAGACCATAGAGAACTTCTCGAATTGTGTAACACATTTCTTGATTTTTGTTCGTCGATTGGTGATGTAAAAAGACTCTATACCGCAGGTGGGTCATTAAACGAAATGCTCACAGGAGAACCAAGAGTTGTTGGTGTCGCAACCAAACCACAACTGAGAGAAATTCTTGATAGTTCTAATGTGGACACTTTGGGTTCTGAATTTACAACAATAACATGGTTTAATGGTCTTATCTTGGGAATGGCTTCTGATAGAAATATTGAAGCAATTGGATTTTACGGCGAAATTTCGGACAAATCCATACCTCAACCTCTCGCAGCAAAGAGTATTGTAAAGGCCTTTGCTAAAATTGAGCACTTGTCGATATCTACCAAACCGTTTGATGTGCAATACGAAGAAGTTCTGGACCATATTGAAAGAAACAAAGGAACGAAAAACCTAGATCAATAAATAATTAGATCTTAACGGAAATAGGGAATGGCTCTTCTCTAGGGTTGGTAGAAATGTACGAATTTATTCCAAATTCTAAAATTGTTACTAAATTGTTTACCATGGCATCATCGCGTTATTGAATCACATTATTATTATGAAATTACAACATAACCTCTCGCAATACCTTTTCGGGTAGTGTCCAAGCCAGTTTGGTTAAGAAGTTTAAGTGACTTTACATCAACTTCTAAATTGAATATTCCTTTAGAGGGAAATGATACAGTCTGATTTGAAATTCCATTTATTGCTGTGATATTATTATTCCTCACGATCTCTTCTCCTTTACTGTTTCGGATCGTCAAATCGTAATTTACGTCAGCATTTAATCGATTGCCACTTAGCGCATCACTGAAATTAATATTTAGTGTATTTTCTCCTATCACGGGAGGATTTGGATTCCACAATAAGGATGCATGTATTCCCCCTGTATCGGTTACGATATCCACAGAAGTTTTTTGTGACTGATTTGCTAGCGGCCGAAGTGTAAAATTCATTGAATTATTGCTATTTGCTACCACTTCGTTATTTTCAGCTAGTTTGATTATATCATTTTTGTTCAAGAGAAAATGAATTATTAATGCTTTTTCAGAAGTAAATGGATCTATTGCAAGAGATCTTCCCACTACTGGTTGTCCATTAACTGTGGCACTAAATATGGAGGAATTTGAAAACTCACTGAATGATTTTGGAACCTTAATTTCTTCGTGAACAAAAATATTCTGTGATCTTATTCTTGAAACGTTCCAGTCAAATGGCATCGTCCATGATGCTCTCAAATCTTCAGGTTCAAATGTGAAATTTTTGATTTTATCATAATATGAGACTAATGTGCTGTTAAATTTTTTATCTCCAAATGTTAAATTCGTTGCATACACATCGCCAATACTGAGGTAAGAATCAAACCTAGGTGCTTTTTCAGGCACAAAGATGTTTCTAACGTTATCAATTCCGAAAATTTCTATCCCAAAATGATATAATCCTCCCTCAGAAAGTACAGGACCCGATACCGTGACTTGTCCTGTTTCACTTGTAAATCCACCCAAAAAAGGTTCTGTAGATCCAAAAACTTTAACCGGACCCTGATTTGGTTCGAATTTTAATGTCAAAGGTCCGTCCTTCGAATAAAACAACTCACGCATTAATAATTTGTCTCCTTTGCTAATAGTTAAGAAATAATTAACATCAGTAATATTATTTCCTGTCTTTGAATCGAATAATCTTAACTGAAAGAAGGCATTTTGCTTTGTTTCAGACGTCAATATTGGTGGACTAATTTTTGTATAAAGACTTGCTACCCTATCCCCTACTGTAGCTGGAGGTAGATTTTCTTCGAATAACCCGTCAGAAAATACTTGTTGCAAGTTGGGAAGTAATAGATTACCTGTTACGAATAGAAAGGCGATAATTATTTGTGCATACTTTTCCATGTTGGGTTTAGCAAATAATTGGTAATTTATATGTGATTTTGATGGTCTAGTTCTCCAATTTCTCTCAACTTTGAAATTCTTTTTTGTGTCAAAAGACGATTTTGCACTTTTGATGAGATGGCTACCGAAATAGCGTTAGAAAAATTTTTCTATTTATAATAATTACTCTATTGTGTGACTATCAAAGCATCTGTATCATTATCAGATGTAGATTATGATCTTTTTAATACTGTACTTGAGTGTTGTAGAAAGAATGCAGAAATAAAATACGCTGATAAGCAAAAACATAATATCGTTGGTAAATCAGTGTTTGGCACTCAAAACCAATCTGGATTAAATTTTCAAATTATTCTAAAAGAAAAGCGCACTGGACTCGAAATATATGATTATTCAAAACGTGGTTTAGATAGAAAGTTTGCTGATAGCTTTTTTAGTCTACTTTTGCCAATTATCGGACAAAATGCAGACATAAAGTTCGAAGATTTGGATGAATGTGCAATTTGCAAGAAAAAATTCAAACTGGGATTATCCAGATATATTCCATCTATAGGTTGGGCAACACCTAGTGAATTGTGTGAATCATGCTATACCTTGTTATCTAGCCATGAAAAAAACTATTGTTGTGTTTGTCAGAAAAAACTAGGAATTAGAAAATATTCTGCAAGGATTAGTTGGAATCACAATCTTATGTTATGTAAAGAATGTTATCTTATCCAAAAACCTCAAATGCAAAATAATATTTCTGGAATTGGGGAAAGTGGTGAATTAGCCAATACTATGAAAAATAAGGCAAGTTCATCTAATCTGTTAAGCAAATCAATAATAATTGGAACAGATGATCCGTTTCACATCCTCAAGATTAGGTTTGCAAAAGGAGAAATAAGTAAAGAAGATTATCAAGAAATGAAGAGGTTATTGAGAGATGATTCATGATCTCGATCTTACCATATTATCATTATCAAATTAGGTCATCTAGATTGATGATAAATTGTTGTTTCATTTATTCAAGAATTACCAGCTTTATAGCTTGTAATTCAATTTTTCTTTAAAGAATTATTTAGTTAATCTAATTGGGTTAAAAAAAATACATATTTGTTAAAATAAACATATAATTTCAACAAAATTATAAATTAAATTAAAATATTTTATTCTTATCTCAGAATAATATTTATAGTGGAATACTTTACATTGCGCTAATGAATCGTAGTTTAATGCTAGCAAGCACACTAGTAGCTAGTTTCTTGCTTACAAGCGGTATTGCTTTGGTTCCATATTTTTCAGGGAACAATGTAGCACATGCGCAAGAAACAGAAGACGGACAAGGACCAGTAAAACACGTAACTTTAATTGCATCAGAAAAAGAAGTTCAAGTTGCTCCTGATAACGCTTTACATCCAGGAGGTATCATGTATAATGCAATGGTATTCAATGGTACCATACCAGGACCAGTTATATCAATAGACCAGGGTGATACACTAAACGTCACACTAAAGAATGAAGGACAGACTATTCACAGTATGGACTTTCATGCAGGATTTGGTCCAGATAAAGCAAATTCTGGCGCTGTAAAACCAGGTGAATCAAAGACATGGACACTCAAGGGAGAATTCCCAGGTGCATTCTTCTACCACTGTAGTGGTGACGCCCTCAATGGAATATGGGAACACATTGCTAATGGAATGTACGGTGGCATAGTTGTTCATCCATCAACCGAACAAGAAGCAAAAGAATTCTATGTAGTATACGGTGAATTATACAACAATGCTGACAAAGGAGTATTTGTAGGTACAAATGGAACAGGATCATTTGATGTTGGCAAGCTATTATCAGATAATCCAGATCTGGTACTGACAAACGGTATGGCCCACAAATATGTGCCAGCAGTTGGTCAGGTAAATAAACTTGAACTCAACAAGGACGCAGAAGTATTCAAGGTAAAGCCAGGTGAATTGACTCGTTGGTATATAGTTAATGCAGGACCAAACGATGTTGTATCATTCCACTTTATAGGTGGAATACTTAGTGTAAAAGATGGTACCAACATAGCAAACAACGCATTTGGAACACAGGACAGAAATGACGAAACTTGGTTAATAGGTCCAGGTTCAGCATCAGTAATTGAATCAACATTCCCAGATCCAGGCATCTATGTAGGTGTAGACCATTCAATGAAAGACGTTGTAAAAGGTGGTGCATTTGCAGTAGCAGCCATGGAAAATTCAACTGCAACTGATTATCCAGAAGGGACATGTGTTGCACCAAAGGGCAGTGAAAGTGTAACCTGTGCCGAACCTTCATCATCAAACCAAACAGAATCTACTGGGTCACAAGATAATGCAACAGAATCTCAGTCTCAAGATGAATCAGACACAAATACGGGCAATGGTGGCAATGGTGGCAATG
>JAATVL010000262.1 GCA_014523525.1 Nitrososphaerales archaeon TH703
AAAACTCTTAACCATCAATTCAAAGTCTGGTAAATATCTTTCAAAATCATTCATGCTAGCGATATATCTAATAATGTACGGTTCATTATTGTGAAATATCAGGTATTCCAATAGTCTAATATTACCAGAAGTGTCATTTTTGCTACCTTCAATTCTAACAGCCTTTTCTTTACCTACCATAGTATCTTGCCGCGATGTAACGTTGAGAGAGTCATCCTTATTCATTCTAAATTTTACATATAGATCCGGTGGAGCATTCTTTACAGTGTAATCAGAATCTTCTGCAAATACTATTGCCGCAGTTCCGTTACCCATTCCAATATCGCCTTTATCCTGAATAAGTAATTCGGCAAACTTGGAAGGGACCAATACCACGGAAGAATAAGAACTAACCCCTAATAGATGTTCGATCGGAGGCTCTGGAGTTTCTGTATAAGTCCAACTGTCAGGTACTTCGATAGAAAAAGGAAGACCCCTGAACTTTTCCACGCTGTATGCACTTTGGATGAGAAATAATAATAATAATATCGTAGTCGTTGCGATAAGAATTAAGTACATGTTCTTAGTTAGCAAATCTAAAACTTTTAACCATTACTTCAACTAATGAGAATTTAATACAGAAACTGCTTTGGGAGAGGGAGACTTGACACAGGAATGGATAATAATCTAACTAGCAACTCTAGTTGACAGTTAAATGAGTATATTGTTATGAAATGCGCTATTTGTGGTTACGTATGGAAGATTAGTGAAAAATGCCATGACCTTTACCCGTATAAAATATGTGAAAATTGTGCACTGATAGGCCCAAATGAGCCGGTAAATTTCACGGTACCAAAAGGAAATATTATACCATCCTTCCTAAAAGATAAGGAATCCATCATAGTATCAAAAGAAGAAATGCACAGACTATACGATGACTACTATAATCTATTGTCAAATGTTTCGAAATACCTGAAGAAAATTATGGAACAAACTCAGAAATTAGGTAATGTCATAGCTTTTTTACTTATGCTTTGCATGAGGAACAACCAAGACTACATCCATACTAGGGATATTGGATTTAATTACACTTTCAGTGTTGAGTAAAAACATTTCTACCTCATTCAATGGTTTATTGCCATCAATTTCGAGATGAATTTCTGCTCGCGAGATGATACCAGTCTGTCGCAATTTGATTGATCTCACTCTCACTTTAGCTTCAAATTTTTGTTCTATCAGTTTCTTGATATAATCTGAACTGACAGGATTATGCCAGGCATCAACCAATATCAGTGACGATTGTTTTAAAGAAACATATGCTACAGAAAATATGAACCCTGCAATTACCAATCCTCCTATGGCGTCAGCCTGTAAGAATCCAAACTGAGTCGCTATGAGTACACTGAAGAAACCTAAAACAGAGGCTGATCCGTCCTTTATTGAATTCTTGGCGTCAGTCTTTAATGAAAGTAAATTGTATTTGTTTGCTATACTCCGCATCTGAAATGCTCTGTGTAACGATATACCACCAGCGATAGCAAGTACTACCATGGTGAGTAACGGTTGCTGAATTTCTTCTGGATGGATAAGTCCCCCATATGAATTGTAAACTATGAAGGAGCCAATAACAATCATCCCGATTGCAGCTATCAATGCGGCAAAGCTTTCTACTTTATGGTAACCGAATTGAAACTTTCTGTCTGCAGGTCTGCGTGCAAATCTTAAACCTATCAATACTATAAAAGATATCATAGCATCAGACATCGAATCTACCCCATCGGCTGTAGCCACGACACTTCCGCTGATATGACCCATAATCAACTCTACAATTCCTATGCTGATTAAAGTTACAACAGAGATCTTGGCTATTCTTTGACCAGCGAGAAATCCTTCGTTTACGAGATGCGTGTAAGAGCCTTTGTCATTAGAAACTTCTGAGTCTGGTTTCAATGAATTCGGAGTAGTTATCTCCTCTGATCTTCTTTTATCCAAATTGTGAGTTAACTAACTACTTATCGCCTCAATTGTTATTAAAGATTGAGATTATAAAATAGCCATTTGGACAAAGTTGTAATAATTACAGGAATTGGGCAGAATATATGGATAAAGTAGATGGGCATTGACAATCTAGCATCTTTAACTATACTTTAACTAATTTGTGTGCATCTTCAAAGACGGAGAGATAAGGGACAAATTAAGATAAGTGCTGATAACTTTACAACTGCCGAGTCTTCGGATGCAGATAGCATGGCTGGAATGGAAGAAGGATAATTTAGTAACCAGCAAGTTACTGAAATTCGTGCCCATTTTCTTGCATAAAATATAATCGATTCGTCTTTCTTTTTCTGTATTTATCACTAAAAAGATACTTTCTATTTGTAATATCAATATGAATTAACTAATTTGTATCACTCTTGTCATATTATCAGAATATTCATTGTTGCAAATATGACACTAAAATTATTAGCATCAACTTTCACGCCACAATGCCTTTACTTTAGCTAAAAATACAAAACCTACCAGATATATTACCAGAACCAAGAATCCTAATTCAATTGACCACTCTTTTGGTGTGGCTATTCCCATTGTACTTTGTATTATTAGAGATGCATGAGTAGTTGGTACCAAGTAAGAAGCATATTGAAACAAGAGAGGCAATCTTTCAATACTGTAAAATACTGGTGGTAGGATTGAGAGAATCACGTTAACAAATGATATAATCTGCGAGACGTTCCTCATGTGTAGCATATGAGATGATAGAAAAAAACCCATAGATGATATCGAAGCCCAAACAAGGAATGTCGTGACTAGCAGTAGCGGAATGTAAATTGCTGATGAGAGAAACAAAGTAGCTAATGAGATCAATACCAATAATGCAGGCATTCCGAATAGTATCTGAGAAAGTGCCAATCCGACCATGTAAGTAATGGGTGAAACAGGAGAAGCGACAAAGACATCCTGAATCTTGTATTCATTCTTGTAAAAAGAGATATCTTGACCCAGCGATAATCCATATCCAACTAATGCCATTACCAAACTTCCAGTGATAGAGAGTGGCAAATATTTACCCTCGCTGACAATAAACAAAATAAATAACAGAGAGAAAGGACTTATTGCAGAAAAAATCAAGGATAAGGGATTTCGTCTTAACCAAAGAATGCCCGTCAAGTATGCAATGAGAAAAATTTGCATTAATGCGGTCTTGCTTTTCGCAATTAACATGCCTTGCAAAACGTGTGTTCCAGATATATAGGATTTTGCGTATCTTAATGATAGATGCGCAAAAAGGAGAGCACGAGTAGAAAAAGATCTAATATAGATACCGCATTATCTGCTAAAACAAAAAAACAAATTGATTCCTTACCTGAACATGCTCAACATATTTTCAAGTACATGCCAACACGTATGACATTATCAAGATCCAGCTAAAAGACGAGGAGGAAAAAGTCAAAGTGCTGAAGAAGTCGCTAATAAAGCAGCATGGGCTGCTGTTAAGCAGAAGTACAAAAAGCGAGGTGATAAGTGGTTATGGAAAGAATGAGCGATGCCTTTAGAAAATAACATATGAAATAAGTACCTACACTTCACAAATTTATGGAAATTTAATATTCAGGATGTAAAGTTATGAGTATCATCTATCCGTGGGTCAGTTTTGTAGGACATGAGGAATTACCAAAACATGGCTTATTAATCATGGATGTTGATATCGAATTGTCCGAGTCATTTCTGTGAAGGTAATTGTAAAATCACAACATTGCTCAGAAGAGTTATTAGAGCTTTTTATGATACTGGCCTTGTTGAAATGTACCGAATGCGGTTGTAGTCATGATGACTGCAAAGCAAGCAGATCTCCTCTTGAATGTTCTGAATGTTTATTAGAAGAATGCTGTTGTTGGTTAACTGTACAATATGACAATTGAGTATGTGTCATGATTACCTAACCAAAAAGAACTAGTTGAAAAATAAAGCAATTGAGAAGGAAATACTTTCATACCTAATAATTAGAAAGGCGTTCGCTCACAGTTTTACATATTCGCATGAAATTGCTCAAAACTATGGGAATAGATTTCAATTATATTTCCAAACGGATCCGAGCAAAAAACCAGCTTGTAGGGTTTATTCGGATTGAGTTCCCAAATCTTAGTGAGTTGTCTGCCGCCAGTTTCAGTCGCTTTTTTAACAAGTCCTTCGATATCTCTTTCGGTAACAGCTATATGAATTACTCCGCCCCTCCAGTATTCAATTTGTCTATTTTCGATCAATTGTTTGGGTTCAATAAACTGAAATATCTCAAATCCTACATTATTGGCTGAAGACATCCATACAATTCGTAATTTCTTAAATTTTGATTCAAAAATATTCTGGAGTACGTTACCTATTTGTGTATCATCTGCAGCTAGTTCAGTAGGGCCTCTTATTATTGTGAAACCCATCACTTCTTGATACCATTTCAGGGCTCTCTCTACATCTGGGACACTGATTGCAATATGATTAATGGTCTTGGGAGGATAAATTGGATCCATGGATAAAAACTACTTTATTTTCATGTCGAGCTCAAAGTTGGACACCACCAATGAGAACCGAAAATGTACGACACAATTTTAGAACAGTAACATATTTTGTTAAGCCGGTACCAACAGGAATTAAGTAATTCTGATTGCCCATATTCCCTTTTAATCTTCCTAGATTGACAAAGTCTGAAGCACCTCTATCTGTCGACAAATATACTTATAAAGCTCATCCATTAGTAGCTTTTAAATTCTCCAATTTTAGAAAAGTTTTACCATCTTCAAAGTCGACTACTTTAGCGACTCCCTCAACTTTATGAAAACCATCGCTTGAACCTTTAAAGTTTCCAATTAATGATTTTGAATCATTTGTGCCAATAGGGTGAGATATTTTCATCAAGGGCTATTTTTGATGTATCTTGATTTATTATTCTAGTTTGATTAATCGCATTGTTAGGAATTGTCGTATCGAATTATAAAATCCTTGTACTTTCCCGTATATTGTCCGTAGTCCATTTTTACTTCGTCAACTCTCGCATTCTCAGGGCCGATCTTACTCCACTGTACAACCTGATTAACATCTTCTTTGTTTCCTTCAAGCAATGCTTCCACGTTTCCATCTGGCAAATTTCTTGCCCATCCTACAACAGAATTTTTCATTGCAACTTGTTGCAAATTAAATCTAAAATATACTCCTTGAACCTTGCCCCTAACTAGCAATCGAACAGATATTGATTCTTTGTCATCTGGTATTGAATTTTTAGAGCGTCTGAAAATCACATTATTTTTCTATATAGCGCTATTTTATATATATTGAATTAATAATTGTGTCAGAAGATTGCGTAGGTACTATTAGATTTGAGATTAAGCTATTTCCCCTATCATCCAAACCTTTTATATCTATATGATATGCATAATTCCAGTACAAAATGAGGACCAAATTTGGCTTTACCCAAGGATTAAATATCGCAAGACTAGGTCTGGATGAAATGCAAATAATGACAGCTTGTCAAATT
>JAATVL010000263.1 GCA_014523525.1 Nitrososphaerales archaeon TH703
ATCTATGTGTTCGTCAGCTTACCTGTCAGTTTGGTGGCAGTGACGACAATAAGAGCAAAAATCACGAAGTGTAATAGAAAGCTAAATAATAGAGTGGGAAATGAGAAGGATTATGGCCGCGTCTGAGAATGCAATCAGGGAGAATAGCCTTAAGGCCAATCAACCAATATTCCTGTTCTGCGACCAGTGTCTCTGGACAGTAACTTGTCTTAACAAAAAGTATCTGGAAGAATTATCTGAAATCTCTGAAACAGAGTACAGCTGCCCGATATGCAATCAAGACCAGTTGTCTAGCTTTCCAGTATCACACAATGATTGATTTAGATATAGCTATTCCGAGAGTAAAGGTTTTGTATTAACATTTGGAAAAAAGCAGTAAATCTAGATATTAATTTCAAATCTTGCAAATCGAATATTTCTAAAGCACTAGCGTTATGAGTTCCACCGAACCCGCTCTTTGCTATATATAATATGATAACACATTTTCATGTCGCTTAATTTCTACAACATTGTATTTTGTGATACCTATAAACTCAGGTCGACAATGGTAGACCTACCACAAGTATGAAATAATGCAAAATCTGTCATTTCATGGTGTGGATGTCATGTAGGTTGATAACGTATTAGATAAGGTCATTGCCGTATGGATTGGTAGGTTTATGGACGAGAAAACACAAATATTGATTGTTGTGCTTATACAACCAAATATAGTTATATGATCAAGACTGAAATTACTGTCAGATGTCGCCTTGAGTAAATTTTTTTCTAGAGAAACGGGCCTAAAAACATTGACAGATAATTCTTACAAAGCAATCAACCAGGGAATGTATGACGCAGACAAGTATGATTATAACAGTCATTCCGTAATTTCACTGAAAAGAATAATCTTAACTTGTAATCATGTTCCCATAATTTCAGAAATTAAATTTGCATCACCCTCAAAAGGTAGAATCCTTGATCAATCCAAGATAAACCCCAAGGATTTGGCTATACAAATGACTCATTCTGGATCAGTCGGAATTTCTGTCTTAACTCAGCCCTACTTGTTTGAGGGTTCTATCCATAATCTTGCATCTATAAGAAAGAGTGTTAATGTCCCTTTATTAATGAAAGATATCATAGTTAGCGAGGTTCAAATTGATGCAGCAAAGAAAATAGGCGCAGATTGCATCTTGTTCATTAAATCAGTATTCGATAAGGGATTTAGCGAGGGGAGCCTAGAAAAATTTTCTGAATATGCCATGAAAAAAGGCCTTGAAATCATTACTGAAGTTCACTCAGAAGATGAATTTGGGGAAGTCCTGAAGAATAAAAAGCAACTTATTGGTATTAATAATAGAAATTTGAATACTCTTGAAGTTGACATTAACGTTACTATTATGCTGCTACAAAAATTCGATAAACGAAACAATATTATAATAAGTGAAAGTGGAATATCTAAATCAGATGAGATTACGAAATTAAGATCAATTGGAGTTGATGCATTTCTCGTTGGCACAAGCATTATGGAATCTGGGAACGTTCTTGAAAAGATAAAGGAATTAAGTAATGTTTAAAATATTATATAAAAATACATTTTTAGTGAGTGTATTACTATGACAAATTTACAAGAGTTTCCAATAGCAGGTAAATATGGAAGATACGGTGGAAAGTATATTCCCGAGACTTTGATTCCGGCAATTAATGAACTTGAAGATGCATACATAAAAATAAGAAATAATCCAAAATTTAAGAGGGAACTCAATTACTACCTTCAAAATTATGCTGGAAGACCTACACCGCTTTATTTTGCCAAAAATCTGACTGATTATGTCGGTGGTGCAAAAATTTATCTTAAAAGGGAAGATCTTTTACACGGTGGAGCACATAAAACCAATAATTGTTTGGGACAGTGTCTCCTGGCCAAGAAAATGGGTAAAAAAAGAATTATTGCTGAAACTGGTGCAGGTCAACATGGAGTGGGAACAGCAATGGCCGCAGCAGTTCTTGGATTGAAAGCGGAAATCTACATGGGGTCTATAGATATTGAACGGCAAAAATTAAACCTATTCAGAATGGAGCTGTTGGGAGCGAAAGTACACTCTGTAAATACAGGAACAAAAACTTTGAAGGATGCGATAAATGAAGCATTACGAGATTGGATAACCAATGTAAAAGATACTTACTATTTGATAGGCTCAGTAGTTGGTCCACACCCCTATCCTATGATTGTAAGGGATTTCCAGAGAGTAATAGGTGAGGAAATCAAATCACAGTTAAAAGACATTAGTACAAGATCTCCAGATGCTCTTGTCTGTTGTGTTGGTGGCGGCAGTAACGCAATGGGAACTTTTTTCCCATTTCTAGATGATGATACTGTATCTTTATACGGGGTTGAAGCTGGTGGATTAGGCATTAGAACAGGAAAACATTCAGCCACATTAAAAGTTGGATCCGAGGGTATTCTACACGGAATGAGAACTTATCTTTTACAGGATGAATATGGACAGATAAATGACACACATAGCATTTCCGCAGGATTGGATTATCCAGGTGTCGGTCCTCAACATGTGCATCTAAAAAATATCCAGCGTGCAGAATATGTTACCTGTAATGATAACGCCGCATTGGATGCATTTTTTAAGCTTTCAAGATTGGAAGGAATAATACCAGCTCTAGAATCGTCTCATGCAGTTTCATATGCAATGAAGTTGGCAAAAAAAATGAGAGCAGATCAAAACATTATTGTTACATTGTCCGGAAGAGGCGATAAAGATATAGATCAGGTGATAAACTTTAGAAAAAAATACATTGGTGGGTCAAAGTAAGTGTCCCATTTACTAAATAACAGAATCGAGAAAAAATTCTGCGAGTTAAAGTTAAAGAAGCAAAAGGGTCTCATTTGCTATGTTATGGGAGGGTATCCGGATCCAAAAACTAATGAAAAAATAATTTCATCTATAGTTGATGGTGGCGCTGACATAATAGAAATAGGCATTCCCTTTTCAGATCCTATTGCAGACGGACCAATAATTCAAGAGGCCTCCTTCAGAGCGTTACAGAATGGAATTAATCCAGATATTTGTCTGAATCTTATAAGAAAGACTAGGAAAACGTATCCAGACATTCCAATACTGATAATGACATATTCTAATATTCTGCAAAGAAAGGGGTTTAAGAAATTCATGGAGACGGCTAAGGATGCAGGAACAGACGGCTTTATTCTACCTGATATGACTATTGAAGAATCTAAAGAATATTTAGAGTACTCAAAAAAACTCGAATTGGCATCTGTCTTTCTCGTTGCACCAAATACCTCGAATTTTAGAATCAAAAAAACCCTTGATGTTTCAACAGGTTTTGTCTATGTAGTATCGGTATATGGTACCACGGGAATGAGAAATTCTATTAATAAATACACACTTAATGCAATTAAGAACATAAAAAAATTGAGTTCAAACAGAACTAATATTTCTGTGGGTTTCGGAATAAGTACTCCAGATCAAGTAAAACTTATGTCTAATTTTGGAGCTGATGCTGTTATTGTCGGAAGCGCTATTATCCAGATAATAAACAGCAATAAAGATAATAATATTCATCAATTGCAAAATAAACTAAAAAATTATGTTACAACACTAAAGGATGCATGTTATGATAGATAGTAACAAAGTTAAAAATATTATCTAGTAATAATACCACTAAAATCTGTTGAAAAAAACATATTATTTAGACTAACTTGAAATTTCTTACCAAATCTTTCTATAATAATTTCAACGTCATCTAATGAATCAGAAATTTGACTATTTACCAATTTAGTTATTACTACGTGTACAGATTCATGCGATATCAATGCACTCATAAAACCATCAATATTTTCAAAATCATTTTTCTTTTTTTTTGCACCCTCATTCGATTGTACGATTAGCATGTTTTCCCCTTCATAGGTAAAATATGCCGGTACATTATCTGTTGCGCATGAGAAGACAAAATCATTAATGGTCATTTATCTCTCAGATCTGTTATTTTGTCTATAGTATAAAATATTCTGCTTCCGGATGATGAACTACTATGGCTGCAGTAGAGTATTCGGGTGTAATTTGACCTGCAGAAGTAAGGTTAATCCCACAAGTAGTTGGATCAATAAGTTTCCATACTAAATAATGCTGCAAAGTATCAGGACAGCTTGGATATCCCCAACTATATCTAAGCCCTCTATTATTATCAATATTCAATTCTCTTCTAATTCTATTGTGGACCCATTCTGCCAGAGCCTCAGCTGTTTCCACCGCAAGGCCATGAAGATAATAGGCGTCTGTATAGTCATTGTTAGAATTTAATTCTTCAATTTTAGAAACTGTTTTTTGACCGACTGAGACTACCTGGAAAGCAACAATGTCTTGTTTTCCAAAGTAATCTGTAATACAAAGGCGTTTTGGTTTGGATGATCTTGGAAATTCAAAAACTACCTCACCTTGTCTCTCAGATTCCACAACAAGTTTGTTACCTTGGTTGCGACATTTGAAATAAGAATAGAGAACACTCGGTGAGAACAAACTCTCATCAATTACTTTCTTCTTCCAGTCTGAGAGGAGTACTTCCGGATCACCAATCATTTTAGATGCAGTTTTTCCTCTGATACCCCATGATAGAACAAAAAGAGATTTTTTATTCAAATACCGCCAAACTTCATCAAGGTTAATTTCTGATAGTGTCAGTTTTATTGGGGTACCTATATGTGGTACTGTAGGTGGACTCACAGGTTTTATTTTACTAATTGTGGTATCTAAGTCACTTTTTATTCCTATAGTTTTCCTTTCATCAAATTTGTTAATCTTGTCATTCCACTCCTGAATGAATTTATCTCTTTCTGGAGATCTCAATTTATTCATAATATTTAGACCATCAAAGGCTGTTTTACAATAGAAAACTCCTGACTTGTACACCTCCTCTGCTTTTGCAATTCTATATATGTAATCACTATTTATTGCCGCACCACCACATAGAGTTGGAATATTGATATCTAGTTCCTTTGCTTTTTCGATGAAATACTGCATTTGTTTTGAAGTTGAAACTAATAATGCTGACAATCCAACCGCATCTGCACGCACCTCTTTAATTTTGTCTACGATTTGTTGGATTGGGACTTGTTTACCAAGGTCATAAACTGTATATCCGTTATTTGAGAAAATTGTTTTTACAAGATTCTTGCCTATGTCGTGCACGTCACCATATACTGTACAGAGAACTAGTTTACCTTTGCTTACTCCTTGTTTCTTGACAAGATATTTCTCCAGTTCCGATACCGCCGATTTCATACATTCTGCTGATTTCAACACAAATGGCAAAATTAGTTCACCTGCACCAAACCTATCACCAACTTCCTTCATTGCCGGGAGTAATACTTCATTGAGGGTTTCAACCGCAGCTTCATGTGATAGCTTGGGATGTTGCTTTAGCAATCTATTCTTTTCAATATCTTGTGGGTTTACCTTTAGTTTTTTCTCAAGTTTGTTAGTAATAGATCCTAGCACATCTTCTTCAATACCATCCTTGATACGATTTACTATACGATAGTAGCAGCGTCTATCATAATCCCAGTCTTTGTTTAGTTCCTCTATCTTTTGTTCATTCTTAGTAACAGTAACATTCTGATTCTCAAAATAATAAATCAACTCAGAAAGTGCGCTAGAATTCCTATTAAATATAAGATCCTCTGCAAGTCTAATTTGTTCCTCTTTAATTTCTCCTACGGGGATTATGTCTTTTGCATTAATAATTACTGAATCAAGTCCTGCTTTTAATGCATGATGTAAAAATACTGAATTGATGATTTTTCTAGCATTTACAGGAAGACCGAAACTAATATTACTTAATCCAAGAGTAGTAAAACAACCTTCAATTTCTTTTTTAACTAAGGAAATTCCCTTTAGAGTTTCAATTGCAGAATTTGCGTATTCCTGTTCCCCAGTTGCTAATGTGAATGTAAGTACGTCAAATATGTATTGCCATGGTTTTAATCCGTATTTTTTTCCAGTCTCAAAGAGTAACCTTGCTACGTTTATTTTATCATCTGATGTCTTGGCCATTCCATTTGGTCCTATACACATTGAAATGGATGGAATTCCAAATTTTGCCATGATTGGTGCAAGAGAATGGAAACGCGAGCCATCTCCCTCGAGATTGATTGAATTGATGACAGGTCTTCCTGGAATTTGATAAATTGCTTCAGTAATTACCTTAGGATCAGTAGAATCAATTACGAGAGGCGCATCAATTTCAAGGCTTAATCTTTTAACCAACTTTTTCATAAATTCAAGTTCGTCGGATCTTTCGGTTGTTGCTATACACACATCAATACAATGTGCTCCATCACTTACCTGTTCTCTTCCAAGATCTATCAAACCGTCAAAATCATCCGATAATACTAGTCTTTTTGCTTTTTTTGAACCCTGTGTGTTAAGTCGTTCTCCTATTATTAATGGTGGAGGGATCTGCACTAGATCTACAGCCTTTAACGCTGAGCTAACGCGGGGTACATGTTTTAAGTCCATTTAGTGGTTATATTGTCAATTGTTAGTTTGTGAATTATAAGTTATACGATTTTAGTGTATTTTTGAGTTCTCTGATGTGCTCAGGCGTAGTTCCACAACACCCTCCTATCATTCTCACTCTCTTGTATTTGTGCAAGAACTCTCCAAGTTGATGAGACATGTCTTTTGAAGTCATTTTGTAAATCGCATTGCCGCCTTCATTAATTGGCATACCCGCATTTGGCATGACCAGGATGGGAAGTTCGTTTTGTTCATCCAACCATCTTATACTTGATTCCATTTCAGCTGGTCCGGTGGAACAATTTAAACCAAATACAGAAATTCCCATATCGCTAACGGTTGTATAGGCTGATTGTACGTTTGTCCCAAGTAACATCTTACCATATTTGTCCAGGGTGACATTAGATATTATTGGTACTTTCTTACCAGTTTTTTCCATAGCATTAAACGATCCCGTAATAGCAAGCTTAACTTCTAATATATCCTGACTCGTTTCTATAAGTAGTACATCGACACCACCTAATATTAGGCCTTGGGCTTGCAAATCAAACGCGTCTGTAATTTTATTCAAGCTAATATTACCTAAATCAGGATCGTTTGAACTTGGTAAGTATCCTGTTGGGCCCATAGATCCGACTACATACTTTTTTCCATTTGCAAACTTGTCAACTACTCTGTTTGCAAGTTCTGCTGCTGACTTGTTTATTGATACTGTTTCTTCGCCAAATCCGTATTCTTGCAGCTTTATTTGGTTACTCCCAAAGGTATTCGTTTCGATGCAGTCTGATCCAGCCTCCAAATATCTCCTATGTATATTTTCAATCCATTCCGGTCTAGATAAAACAAGTCCATCGTTGAATCCATCTTTGTTGTTTGGAAAATCTTCTGGTTTTGGTTTGAGTTTCTGTATTTCCGTTCCCATAGCACCATCAAAAAGTACTATGCGTTCTTCAATTTCTTCAAGTAAGAACCTTGCCATATTAAATCGATTTACTTAAGATAATCATTTTGATCTACATATATTGTTTGAGAAAATGAAATTGAAATTATTCATTTCCTTTTCACTCTGTCGATATAAGACTAAAGCAAAAATGACCAGAAAATACGCAACTAGTTCATATAAGGAATTACTACTACACCAATTTGGGTCCATAGTTCAGTTTGGATAGAATGGCTGCCTGCGGAGCAGTTGGTCGAGGGTTCAAATCCCCCTGGTCCCATACGTAAAGGCAAGCTTTTCATGCATGAATTATAGACATGCTATGAAATCTAAAAATTAGGCATGGACACAACAAAGTTTTCTCTCTGTACTTGAACAAAAGATAGATTATCTACAGATTACCTATACTCTTCACCACAATCTCCAATAACTTCAAACAAGTTATTTGCGTTTTTACATACAGCATCTATACTAACATGATCTGAATTATCCAACTTAAAGTTGAAAACATTAACGTTATCATTTATATGATCAACTATCCCGAGTCTAACGCCTATAATTACACCTGCTACTGTAGCTTTGGCGAGAATATAGTTTGTAGCTACATTTGCAATACTCACGTTATGCTTTTTTGCAATGTTATTTAGAGTTAATAAAAGCCTTTGGAACAGATTCCAACCGCCCCATGTATCTATCATCTTCTTGTATTTTCGTAGGCTTAATGTATCTAATTCGACAGCAGTTGGCTCGGTTTTTCCCATGTATCTTTCAGATAACAGGCCTCCACAAATGTCTCCGTAAGCGAGAAGGCTGATGTTATGTTCCTTACAAAATGATATCATTTTTACTTCTGGTCTTCTATCTATTATTGAATATTGAACTTGGTTTGATGCAATTTGCACATCTGAGTCTGTGATCATCTGGAGATGTTCAGTATCAAAATTTGTAAGACCTAAATGCCTTATACTTCCTTTATCCTTAAGGTCTGATAAATATTTCAGAGCATCTATGTAATATGGACTGTTATAATCCCACCAGTGCAGTTGAAGTAAATCTAACGAGCTAACTTGCATTCTCCTAAGAGATGTTTCTATAGCGCTGTTAACCATAGACCGTGTTATCCTACTTGGCTGTGGTACCCACTTTGTAAATGACTGAATTTTATCAAGTTCTTCCTTTCCTTTTAATTTTAACAATCTAGCTCTGAACTTGCCAATAAAATCCTCTGCTGGACCATAAATATCTGCAAGATCCCAAGTCGTAAAGCCTGCCTCATGATATCTTAACATGTCTGCTAGTGCCGATTCACGATCGATATATCCATGTCCGCCTGCGACCTGCCACATACCATTGACTATTCTGCAGATGGTCAAATCAGGAGCGAGCTGGTAGAATTTATTATTCATGTGAATTATTGCAAGTTGCTATATTTTTAGTTTAAAAATATCTCATTAGTAATTATACGATTTCCCATGGAGCTTTTTAATGATTACATTATCCCAATTCAATTATGAAACTTGATCAAATAGGATCTTTCAATAATATTTATCACCATTTATTAATTGTGTTAAAAATGTGAATACTTAGCTCATATTTTTAAATATTAATTCCAATATTTTATTATTGGTTAAAACTAAAGAAGTATTACTTAAAATGGAAATAAAGATTGAAATTCCTCAGGACATCATTACAGACAAGAAAAGATTAAAATCAGTACAGCAAGGC
>JAATVL010000264.1 GCA_014523525.1 Nitrososphaerales archaeon TH703
ATTGTAATAATCAAATTTGTTTTGATAACATAATGAAATACGACGGTACTGATGATGGCTGGGACTGCTATAACTAGAGCCAATAACGTACCATTTAGAAAAATTTTTAGCGCAGAAATCTTCACATCGCCATTTTCAGAATTTGGATCCAACTTCAAAAATGTTATTTTACTATCATATAAATATCATTCACAATAGACTGTCAAATTGTAGTGGAATTTGAGAATCATTTTCCATAACTATCCTTGTATATCACATAACCTTCTCTATAATTCAGAGTATTATCTTGCTCTGATCAGTATTTTGGTCTTTTCACCTCTAATCGGATATCATTCTGCAATATCAAGAACAAGTAAAGATGAGTATTGCGTTGATTATCGAAAATGAAATTGAAACTAATAAGACGTTAGTTTTTCATTCGTATTAGTTATTATCTAATAACAAAATCTAATTTAGAATATTAATTCGTCAATACTCAAAATCCTTCCACAATATTTGCATTTTAAAATGATTTTCTCTTTATCTATAACTTCAATGACAGATTTTATATTCTCGCCAATAGTTACACATCTTAAATTAGGACATTTGAAAATTCCAGTAATATAATCTGGCAATTGTATCTTCCTCTTTTCTGCTAATTTGTAATCTTTGATAATGTTTATAGTCGCATGCGGTGCTATTAATGATAGCTTATTTGTTTCATCAGGTTCCAGATATCTGTTTTCTACTTTAATAATATCCTTTTTTTCATATTTGTTGCTTGGAACATTCAAAGCAACGGTTATGACATTTCCTTCTCTTCCCGTGATATTCAGGGCTCTTAGAACTAAAAATGCCTTGCCAGATTCAATATGATCTATTACAGATCCATTTTTGATTCTCCTTACAATTAACTCAATCGAATTGGACAGATTCTTTGCGCCCTTCCATTACTTTATTAACAATACTATAAAAGTATGAAACTTATTCAATCGCGTTTAAATAGCAAGTTTGGTATAATTTCGATTCTTGTAGGTCTGTTAGGGCTCCTCCTATACGTGAAAACGTTACGTCATGTAGAAACAAAATTCTTCCATTTCAAATAATATTTTGCATCATCATCTTCTTAAATTCGATATCCGATAGATTCTTTTTTGCTTCTAATATCATTGCGACATCATTACCAACGATATATCTTTGCTTGGGCTCATTATTGCCTAAAACCTGTATTATCACTTTTGCAACATCGATAGGAGACGTAGCATGTTCTTGCATTAATTCAACATTTTTCTGAAATTTATCTAAGGATCGAGAATATGGTGAACTCTTTTTCATCGAATGTTCTGATACAATGCAGTTGCGGAAAAAATTTGTTTTTATTACTCCAGGTTCAATTATAACTACTTTTATCCCATATGGAAATAGTTCATACATTAAGGATTCACTAAATCCTTCGATAGCAAACTTTGTACTTACGTAAGCAGAAATACCTGGAAAACCTACTTGTCCGGCACCTGAGCTTACATTAATAATTGTACCGCTTTTCTGTAATCGCATTATGGGAATTATCTTTTTCGTAATATTCAGAACACCAAAAAAATTAGTTTCAAATTGATTCCTTATTTCATCCAGAGTCAGGTCTTCAAAAAAACCCACCAGACCATAACCTGCATTGTTTATCAATACATCAATTCGGTTTGCCTCCCTCTTGATGCAATTAATTGTATTTTCTAAAGACGTATCATCATTTACATCAAGTTCTCGGATATTTAGATCAAGCCTTTCTTTTTTAATTATTTCTTCAAGAGAATCCGATTTCTTTGTATTGCGCATAGTAGCAAAGGTATGAAATCCATTTCTAGCGAGCATTAGCGCAGTTTCGTAACCTATTCCACTGGAACAACCTGTAATCAGTGCAACTTCATGCATTATGGTAATACCAGTTTATTTTTTATATAAATTTAGATACCAAAATTCAGATAATATCCATCAATTCATCACACTTTGATAAAAAAGCAATTATTCCAATTGGATGACAAGGCGTAACCAATTAAAAACTTTAAATTATCATTGCTATCGAAACGATATCAATTGTCCGACGCTGATGAAGAACCGCCTGGAAGGGCGGGGACCTCTTCTCATAACCAACTTGTCAGGTCCCTTGGGCTCCTAGATATACTGATGGTTGG
>JAATVL010000024.1 GCA_014523525.1 Nitrososphaerales archaeon TH703
AAGCAAAGAGTGAATTTGATACGATTATTGGTAACTCTACACTAAATATTGCTGCAATTGTCCAGAAAATATAATTCCTTTTTTTGATTCAAGCAAATTACATCATATGAAAGGGAGTTGCCAGCCCCGTGTTTGGCATTCCTTCGATTGTTGATTATGTCTTGGGTACTTTCGGTGAATGGAGCCAAAACCCGAAAGCCTTTCACTACTTAATTATGCACAACTAAATTTAAAATGATTTCCAATATTGTCCGAATTCCCAAGTCCACGCTTTTAAATGAATAAAAGCACTAGTCTCAAAAGTACAGTTTACGAAGTGCCTAATATGATATAATTCAGGTCTGATAACCAGTGGAAGACTATGGGAGAAAAATATTACTGAGATCGTTTGTCGTTGGGAAAAAAATAATGGAATAGCTTTAAGTAACAAATTTAAGCGATGTAGTGGCATCTTAGTATATGTTCTGTAGCGATTTGATTAATGGAGACGGTAGCTGAATGTCACAGGAAATCTCCGGAAATCCTGATTTAAAGTGTCATATTTGCGGCATAACGTTTGCAACGCAACAAGAGAAGGAACAGCATATGAAATTGGAGCATCAGAATAAAGAAGAGCCGACCGGAGTTGGCTAACTAATACAAAATCAATAACGAATATAATAATTTTTTGACTAATGGCTCAGTACGATTAATTTAATCATTAATAATTTTTTTATACTAGATTAAATCCTAATTACCTTTTATGGTAATGTTTATAGACTTATCTTCTTGCCTATCGATTTCAAATTGTAAATTTGCAATTAGTTTATAAATATTATTCGCCTCTTGAACATTATGAATATTTGATAGTTTTGGAACATTACTTTTTGACTAAATATGGAACACGAGAAACTATGATAATGATTTGAATGCTTTCTATTTTGTTTGTTCAAATAACTACTAAATGTAATATTGTGCAAATAGTACAAGTGCTGGATTTGGCATTGGCTAAAATTTCGGAAAGTGATAAAAAAACTATCATTTGGAATTTTATGGAAGAACTATGGGAAAATTATCTTAATGCATTAGAAAATAACTTGCCAACCAAGTTCAATTTTATGGATTTTTTTAATTTCGGAATTCTGAAGGATGGATTTTCCGAGAATGATAAAATTTCTGTCATCAAACAATATGCCAAGGAAAAAGGTTACATCAAAATTACCGGAACCGAAGTATCCGTGACCAAAAAGGGCCTAGAAGAATTCCAGAAAGATACTCACGATTGGGATATACACACTTAAAAATACTAAATAAAACTATAGAAATTTTGGCAGCATGTTACATACAAGATCATGATCGTTCTTGTTATTCTAAAAATTCAAAATTTGCTAGTATTATTAAAATCTAATATTCTCTCTATTAGGCATGCACAGAACAGCCTTGCTATAACTAGTTTCCGTCGTAAAATCCTTGGATGTTTACAATTATCCTCGTTATTAAATTGGATTAACTGAAATTAAATTTCTTCTGCTTTTGATATTATTTCACTAATATTTTGCTTTTTGGTAAGAACTCCAACCCATATATCATTATTTTTTAATGCAAGCTGTGGTACACTTGAGATGGTAAAGTCAATAGGAAGAATCGAATCTAATTTTTTCCACTCTATGGGCATTGAGACAGTTGCCGCTGCGGTCGGTCTCAAGGAGTATACTGATGCTAAGGTTTTTCCCTTAGAATTTTGGTTATAATCGAAGAATACTTTTCCTTTTCTTTTTGATGTAGTCCATTCAGCAGTTACTTTCCTAGGAAATTTCGATATCATAATCTTTGCAATTATTTCGGAGAAATTTCTCGTCTGTTCGTATGGATAGTTATTAATAATAGGAACGTAAACGTGTAAACCTGACTTTCCTGATGTTTTTACGTACGAATTTATTTTCAATTCCCTTAAAAGGTCATACAGATCGAGTGCAAGTTCTACCGCTGCACTAAATCCCACTAGGTTGTACTCAGGTTCTTGTCCTTTTTTTTCCTTTCCAGAATAGATGTATGGGTCGAGATCAAAAACTATGAAATCCGGAAAATTCAAACCACATTTCTCTTCATACAATAATGAAGAACTATTGCAGCTATCCATTTCATTTATCCTGCTATACCAAGGATGCATTTCTATGCAACCCAAGTTCGCAATCCAAAGTAGGCTTTCTCTATTGTTACAGACTAAATAATTGATATTATCATTCCTTTGCTCGGAATGAACTTGGGCAGTCATAACAAAATCTGGTTTTGACTGATTCCAATTCTTGTGAAAAAATGATTTTCCATAAATTCCATCCGGGTACCGACTAAGGGAAAGGGGTCGGTCCTTTAAATGAGGGAGAATCAGTGGACTTATCAACTCGTAGTATTTGATTAGATCTTTTTTTGTGAATCCCGTATGGTCTCTTGTTTTAGGCCAATAAATTTTGTTGGGATTTGAGATTTTAGCTTGTGTTGTATTTTGTGACTGTTCCTTGTTTTTATACTTTAAATTTCCTTCTATAGGATTATCACCTTCTATTGTACATTCAATAGGTTTCTTGTCCTCCCTAAATCTCAAAAAGATTGGTGCCCGCATTATCCCATCTTTGGTCCATTCGTTAAACTTTACCTCTGCAATAAGTAGCGGTTTTACCCATGTGGTTTGTCGATTCATATATGGCAAGCGATCAATCGGCATTGAATCGATTCTTAATTCCTGTAGCTTTGAATACACTTTGTTAAGTAACTCGAAATCAAAACCACTACCTGTGTGTCCTACGAATCTGAACTTTCTTTCTTTTGTGCAATATACTGCTAATAGTAGGGAACCAAAAAGATTAATTCTATTACCTATGCCTTTAGTATAGCCAATAACTACACAATCTTGTGTTTTAATATTTTTAATCTTTAACCAATCTCTTGATCTTAGTCCTTCTCTATAAACACTCGATTTATGTTTTGCCATTATTCCTTCTAGACCAAGTTCTTTACTATGTTTAAGGATATCAATTCCTTTTTCTTCAATGTAGTCAGATAACTTAATGGTATCATTTGGTCCTAATATTTGGGATAGGATACTTCTCCGATCAAGATAACTTAATTTCTTCAAATCTTTGTGCTCATGATACAAAACATCAAATGCAAAGAAAGTACATGGGATCTCAGATGAAAGTACCAGAATTTCTTTTTTACTTTCTACATTCATTCTGCGTTGATGAGCCTGAAAGCTGGGAATACCGTTTTCATCAAGTACCACAATCTCACCATCGATTATTGTTGATTTACATCCTTTTAGGCACTCTCTTGCTGAGGTTACTATTTCAGGATATTTTTCTGTAATGTCGTTACCACTTCGTGACTGCAACTTAATTTTGCCATTTTTCTTAAACAAAATAGCTCTCACCCCATCCCATTTAATTTCAAAAACCCATTCGTTATCATTGAAGGCGTTATCGACGGGAGCCGCCAGCATTGGCGCTACTCTGGAAAAAAAACCCTCTCTTTTATTGCTGTAACTGTTAGTATCTCTCATTGAATGATTATATTCTGATTTTTTGATTGAAGAAATATTATCTTGAAGTACAGAGCCGGGATGTATAATAGTCAAATCTTCCTTTGAGGCGAAGCCATCATTAGCTTTTATTAGTAACCATTGGTTTTGACTTCTCGTTCTAATTAAGGTGAATCCACCTCTTAACTTTTTTCCTTCCAGTTTTAATGAGATCTTCCCATTTTGAAGCTGTTTTGAGACACTATCCTTGGTTCCATAGCTACCAATATCCCATACTATTACCGTACCGGCACCATAGTTACCAGAAGGAATAACTCCTTCAAAATTCAAGTAATCTAAAGGGTGGTCTTCTACCTTAATTGCTAAACGTTTTTTGCTCGGATCCATCGATGGACCTTTGGGCACCGCCCACGAAATAAGTACTCCAGATTCAGATTCTATTCTAAAGTCATAATGCAATCTTGAGGCATCATGTTTTTGAACAACGAATGATTTTAATTTCTTATCTTTAGACCTACGATTTAACTTGCCCTTTGGCTCGTGAGTTTTGGTAAAGTCCCTTTTCTTGTTATACTTTCCAAGGGATAATTCTAATTCTGCCATATTCAATCGTTAATATTTACAATTGTATCTTAAAGACATACAATTCGAGTTCAATATTCATTCCTATATATTTATTGGACTACAAACTATAAATTGAATTATCAAAGAATTTCTTGCCTATTATGACAGAAGTGAATATAGAGAAAGGAAATGATATTGCTAATGTCACCCTGAAGATTAACATTGGTGAACAAGAAATATTATGACTCGAGCTGTGGTGTTACTGGTTATTAGAATGTGCGCTACTGTAGGTATTAGCACCCTTTAGGCATAGAAATTAGGA
>JAATVL010000265.1 GCA_014523525.1 Nitrososphaerales archaeon TH703
CCTTACGAAGCGATTTGAATCCTTTATCTTTCTTAACAATTCCATGCCATTCAAGCCGGGCATTTTAAAGTCAGATATTACCAGCACATACGCATAACCATTAACTTGAAAATGCTCGAGTGCCAATACAGGATCTGTAAAGGTAAATACTGTAATTCCTGCAATAGTTCGTAGAGCCTCGTGAAAAAACATAGTGATACCTGGATCGTCGTCTACGATACTGACAATTCTATTGTTAGCAGACATTGGATGGTTATGCCTCTATAACTCAGTTTCTGAGTTATATTGTAGGGGAAACTAGCATTATTGGTCTTGTCACTATCATTGTGGCCTCTTCATGTAATTCTCTTGCCTCTTTTCCATACGCTTGTACTGAGTAGTTAGTTCCATCCTTGCATTTTAATCCCACATAACAGTACTCCACTCCGTTACTTAGTGTATTATCTTTAGGCGAAATTTTTACTATATATGCTCCATTATCTTGTGATCGCATTAGTTGTCTAAGTGCATCAGTACTGCTAATATAGGCCAACAGTGTACCTCCTTTGATACCATCTTGTTTGAGATGAATACATCATTACAAGTAATATACCCATGAATATAATATCTAGTCAGCTCGGTTTATGATAACTACAAAATTGAGCTTATTTATCATAATCGCAGCTTATAGAAATTAAGAGTCCAATTGCTTTTCGGATAGAGCCGCAGATATTATTTTTCATTAACGCAAACTTGATACAATATCCAGTCTAGTATCCGAAGTTCACTATGCAATTTATCGGCCTCTAATATTGAATAGGTCTGATTTATTGCTAGTATAATTTCATTCATTTTAGATTCGATAAGGCCACAAATCTCAACGCCGGGATTTTTCATATTTTCTAGAACCCAATTCATCAATTCAATCCTTTTTTCAAGATCTCGTTTGTAGACAGATTCATCATTCTCACGATCAAGCCATTTCTTTGATTCACGAATTTCGTTCTGTAATATTTGTTCTAAGGTCAAAGTATCTACATTTAGTAAATGTAATTTTAATACACACGAGTCCCTCAAAGAGAGGGAGTTCCGGCATATTTTATAACAGGGGTCAAACTGGTGGCAAATAGGAATAGATAATAAGATTCCTTTAGCACCGCTAGATAATAAATAATATTCATTTCTTTGCTTTTGTTGATACATCCCTATAGATATTTTAATATCAATTAAGCATATGTCAGTGGAAAAGCTCATTGAGGAGGTAATCTTGCAAAAAAAAATATCTCATTCTCACGATTACGATCCAATTCTTCTAGAAAGAATGTTATTTAAGATATCTAAACGATGGATTGCGGGATATTCCAATACTGACGCAATCGCCGAGGCAAGAAAATCAAATCAAAATGGAATGTCAGCCATTATAAACTATCTTGGCGAAGTAAATACTGAAAGATATCAGATTGATAACTCAGTTTCAGAATATTTTACTTTACTTGATTTATTAAAAGCCAAGAATGTTAGCGGTAGTATTTCTGTAAAACCAACGCAAATTGGACTTAGCGTTGGATACGATATCTGTTTAGAGAACTTTACAAAGATTTCTGAAAAAGCAAAACAAAGTGGGCACTTTATGTGGATAGATATTGAAAGTTCCAACTTCGTAGAAGACACTTTGTCAATTTATCTTGAAATCCTAAGAAAAAATAGAGATACAGGAGTAGCAATTCAATCATATCTTAGAAGGAGTCACAGTGATTTGCTACATCTTATGGAAAATTCTGCCAATTTAAGAATTGTTAAAGGCGCCTATAGTGAAGAAAAACATGAAGCGTATAAATCAAATAATGAAATAACTCAGAATTTTTCAAAACTCATGAAATTAGTATTCAAGGAATCCTCTTACAAGGGAATTGTGGCCATTGCAACTCATGATTCAAAACTTGTAAACGAGGCATTATCTTTATCTACCAAAGGATCAGAAAGGATGAAAAACTTGCAGTTTCAATTATTAAAAGGAGTCAGAGATGAGTTGAAACAACAATTGGTTAAAAAAGGATATGAAGTACTGGAGTACATACCATACGGTGAAAAATGGTTACAATATTCATTAAGAAGAATTAGGGAGAGAAAAAGAAATATATTTTTACTTGCCAGATCCCTGATAGAATCTTGATTGCTTTGATTCACCAATATCTTTGTACATCTAGTTATTATCCCCGTTATTACATTGTTATTATCTACTTTTTAGTGATGAGTGAGAATTAATAGTATGCCGTTTAAGAATGAAGATACGTTTCAGACCTTTCTTGATCGTAGTCAGGAGAATCGATTTCATAGCCGATATGAAAAGGCAGTTAATTTGGTTTCTTCTGAATTTGGAAAAACCTATCCTGTTATTATTGATGGTAAAAAGATCTATACATCAGAAAGCATGATTCGCACGTCCCCAACAGATAGAAGAATAATTTTGGGATATATGAGTAAAGCCAATTCAACACATGCAAAAAAAGCAATTCAAGCTGCAATGAATGCGTTTGAAAATTGGAGTATAATAGATTATAAAAAAAGAGTAAAGTTGTTTAGAAAAATAGGTGCTATTATAAAGAAACGCAAATTTGAATTATCTGCATTGCTTACTTTTGAAAATGGCAAGAATAGATATGAATCAATCGCCGACATAGATGAAGCGATTGATTTTATTATGTACTATTCGGATGAGATGGAAAGAAACAATGGGTTCGTCACTAGGAAGTTGCGAAGTTCAATCGAGCAGAATACAAGTATGATGAAACCATATGGGGTATGGGCTGTTATTGCGCCTTTTAATTTTCCAGCAGCAATTTTAGTAGGTATGAGTGTTGGGTCGCTTATAACTGGTAACACAGTAATTATAAAACCAGCCAGTGATACCCCAATTATCGGTTATAAGATTGTTGAGATTATGATTAAAGCAGGAGTCCCTAATGGAGTAATAAATTTTGTTCCAGGATCAGGTGCGGAAATAGGAAAGACAATAATTGAGAGTAAAGAAGTAGCTGGTATTGTATTTACTGGATCACGAGAGGTTGGCTATAGGTTAATGAGTGAATCGAGCAAGACAAAGCCGCGCCCAGTAATTGCAGAACTGGGAGGAAAAAATGCGACTATCGTGACAGAAACTGCAAATTTAGACATGGCAGCTCAAGGAGTAGCTAAGGCAGCGTTTTCATTTTCAGGACAAAAATGCAGTGCATGTTCGCGTGTTTATGTTCAGAGGAATGTTAAATCTCAGTTCTTATCAAGGCTAGTGGAAAAGACAAAGAAACTAAGAGTTGAGAATCCCAAGGCGAGAGAAAGTTTTGTGGGACCAGTGATAAATTTAAATGCATACAATAATTTCAAAAAGTATTCTAAGCTCGCGTCGAAACATGGTAACATTATTACAGGTGGTTCAGTACTACAAAGTGAAGAGTTTAGACATGGCTTTTACGTGGAACCTACTATTGTAGACGAGCTACCAACACGTCATCCTTTACTTAAAAAGGAATTATTTGTTCCTATTTTATGTATAACAGAATACGATAAATTTGATAATGCAATTAAAATGACAAACGAATCGGAATATGGGCTTACATCAGGAATTTACAGTAACAAAAGGGAAGAAATTTTGAAATTTCTTCAAGATATAGAGGCAGGAGTTGTTTATGTAAACAGGAAAAAAAGTTCAACAACTGGTGCCATGGTGGGACGCCAATCCTTTGGAGGTTGGAAAGATTCTGGAACTACGGGAAAAGGTACGGGTGGCAGATATTATCTTACACAATTTATGAGAGAGCAGAGTCAAACTGTTGTGGAGTAGGCTGACTTTATTAGAAATACGATTCGTGTAAAATCCTGAATATAGCTTCTTGAAAATTTAATACTGGTAGGAGTTTTGGCCAATGAACAAGAACAACAACTAACGCTAACCGACCAGTTGGTGTTTAGGCGTTAATATAAAGTGTTCAACAAATTATACAAGGTTCTGTGATTGTGCTTCTAAATAATGAATCCTTTTTACATCAAGTCACTTTTATTTTCAATGATAACAACTACCTCCACCGATCTTTTGATAATACTTTTGATGATAGTCTTCTGCCGGATAAAATGTACTTGCCGGTGCAATTTCTGTAACTATTTTGTTTTGAAACTTATTTGAGGCATCGAGCTCTTGTTTTGATTTTTTTGCAATCCTCTCCTGCACTGGGGTATGATAAAAAATAATAGAGCGATATTGAGACCCAATGTCGGGACCTTGTCTATTCTTAGTTGTTGGATTGTGAATGGACCAAAACAAATCTAAAAGTTCTTCATAAGAAATTTCCTCGGGATCATATTTTACCTGCAAGGCTTCAGCATGTCCTGTTCTATCAGTGCAAACATCCTCATAGGTTGGATTTGGAAGATTTCCTCCAATATATCCAACTCTTGTGGATTTTACTCCTTTTGTTTTCGTGAACGCTTCTTCTACACCCCAGAAACAGCCAGCAGCAAATGTAGCCATCTCAAGATTATTTTCATGCATAGCATAAATTAGTAATTCAGGCCCTAAAACCTTTTTCCGTATGTCTTGAGATCGGGATATATTTCAAATTCTTTGTCCAGAATTCCTGCGTCAAGTTTCACTTTCGTGATCTTATTGGTTTGAACCTAAGATGTAGATGACAACACGGACAAAACGATCCATCATGAAAAAAATATACCGAACACCTTCTACAATATTTGACTCCATCACTGTAACTTGCTCCTAATATTCCTATTTCATCACATATATGTTTGCAACCCATTCTATAAAATTAGTAGAATCATTTTATAATGTTGAATATACCTGGCCGGGAGTGGGTATTAACAAGAGACATGAATTTCAAATGCTACATCTTTGACATTTAAGGTAATTATGAGAAAAAAATAAAAAAAATTATTTCAGATGTAAACATTATCTTTTACTAATTTCTGTAGTTTGACTATTGCTTCCGAAAGTGGTTGATTAGTACCAAAAATTATCAAAGTGTGGTTACCAGTCTTATTATCCGGCCAGTACTTACCTTTGCAATACGAGCAAGTGTTATAGGTGAAATTGTACTTGCTAAGAATATTAAAGCCGTTCTTTGGGAATTCACTTTCATAATAGCCCAGCCATCCAGGATGCATTATTCCGTCATTGTCCAAATTATTCGATACTTGATGAGTTGGAGAATAAAACCCACCCACTACCTCATTACCCGAAGACCTTTCATCCGTTACCGAAATGCTACCTTTCATCCAATCATATTTAGTATCTACAATACTGTAATTTCCTACTGGTAATATTTTTAATTCAGATGAATCAGAATAATTCATCTTTCCAGTGGTATAAATCACATTTCCAGAGCTATCCTTTACATTGATAGTATGAGGATGCGGTGTATCCCAAGGAGCATCTGCATTAAGAAACAATACGGCTGTTCCTTTGGGAATAACAACGTGCGTTGGCACATAGTCTGGATTATGATCTGTAATATGTTTATGTTTTTCTTTAGGCCATTCTTCATGCGCTTCATTAGCAATAAGAATTATGAAAAAACCAACAGATTTGGGCAGATGCATTGTTTCTGTATCATATACTGATTTGGCCTGCGGAATATCTAATACTTCTTGTTCTTCTCCAAAGGACTTATTACTAATATTCAATACTAGCATTAGTATTATTGAAATCATGGATACTGAAATAATATGAATATTTTTGTAAGACTTGTCCATTTCCAAGATACCCAGTTACCAATCACAGAAATCTCTTATTTTTGAAAAATGTATATCTTCAAAAATTTCAATATATTCAGAATTCTTCCAATTCATTTCGTCGTCATGAAATTTACCTCTATCTATCACTTTTCGTAGATTTTCCATTGATTCCAGTATCTTATTCAACTATCACTGAAATCTCCAGCATGACAAATAAGCAAATCGTTTATATTTTTTTTATATTTTGATAGTATTCGCCGAATAAAATAGTACTTGACCCTCCTCATATCATATTATTTGCCAAATGAAGTGTGTCTATTGCAAAATTTTCTAAATTGTCACATAACATGACTAACATAATCGCGCTAATCATTAAAAACATTTAAAATTATTAGCGGACCTGAATTTTTTTCTCGATTTTCTAAATTAAAATTCATGGAGGAATCAATCCTTCTCCTTTTGTTTTGCAATGTTTTTCCATTTTGCATTTCTGTGATTTACATACATCATAATTATGACGTGATCATTTCTAATGAGATTGTGTTATGGAAAAGAGACTACGGTTTCCCAAGTCTGACGAATTAGAAAAAAAATGTGACTATTGAACGATAACACATGATTTCCTTTTATAACATATGTTTCTCATTCCAATGTGTCACAAACTCTTGAATATTGTCTTTGAAATCTTTCATGGAGCGCATTAGAAAAGAGTGTCCAAATTCCCAACCTAACCTATCACATGTTTTACATTCACTTTCATATTGGGAGGAATAGCCGTGAGCTTCACCTACTATACATTTTGAAGGACTGTCAAGACTAAAGTACAATTTCCACCATCCCAAAGACAATGGAAATGGAAACCCTTCTTGTTGTAAAGCCTTAATTTTATCTGCCCAATTGGGTGCAATATCAACAATCCTTTGATTTTTTTGTATTACTCCTTGATACAATGTTATAATATTCTAATAAAGCGATATTATTAAGTATTATATTGGATTATCGACAACTACCTAGGCGTTAATAAAGTTTAAGCATAATTCTCATTGCACATTTTTCATTTATGAGTGAGAATTACAGGTTTTGAACAAAAATAACACATTAACTGGAAAAAAATTAAAATTTTAAATGTTAATGAAGCATTCCATTTTATTCTGTATTCTTATTGTCAGAAATTTTCATTTGAGAATTATTTGATCTTTCTTTTCATGTGAATACATTAGATGTATTCCAAATATCATGATCGATATCGCAATGAGCTGATTTATACTTATTAATTCATGTAGGAATATTATTGCAAAAACTAGTCCGAATACCGCAGATAATGATAACAAAGATGAGGCTTTCACTACTCCAATCCTCTTTATGCTGTGTAGATATAGATAGAGTGATATCGCAAATCCAAAGACACCTAGAAAAACAATAGGAAGTAATTGTTCTCTTTGAATATTGAAAGGAATTCCTAAAATGAATACCGTTCCTAGCAAAATCGAACCTCCGATCAAAGCTTTTAACTGAATCAATTTTGACACATCTATCCGTCTAACTATTATCTTACAAATATTGTTATCAAGTCCCCAGATTATTGTTGATGCGATTACAAACACATTACCTATATTCAACTTAAATATGGAACTATTAAAATCAAGGTTTGTTGTTACCAGAAATACACCACCAAGGATCAATGTTACTGCAATATATCCAATACG
>JAATVL010000266.1 GCA_014523525.1 Nitrososphaerales archaeon TH703
GAACTCGAATTAACGTTTTACCATTTAAATGAGCTATAAAAACCAACCATACTATTCTTTATGGATATCTTTAAAATGCAAATCTAGATCATCTTGTGGAGGATATAACAAGCGGCATTCTTTGCATTTGATATTTTTTGTCACAGAATATTAAATTCAACATAGGACATATAGCTTATAGTTGTTATAGGCTTGATTCTGGCATTTAAAATTTGATCTATTTTGGCGGCTATTGGCGAATGGCGAATTGAAAATATTTCATTCATGATACGATAAACAGCAGATATTAGATTTCTCCATAATGTAAATGATCAAAATTATAAGGAATTTATTGGAAATAACTAGAGAGCAAGAGAAATGTTCTCAAATTAGAAACTTTAAAAAATATGTTAAACCAAAATATATTATGAAGTGTATTATATCACGAATGCATTGGGATAGGTTTGCTGGTTTAGGTTTAATTTTGAGGCTCCGAGGTATTATGATTGAATATTAATAGAGCGGTTTGATACATATATTTGACTAGATCGACAGGAAATAATTAAATTATATTCAGTTCGGCTTTTAGTTTTTATTGAGATATAATGATTAACACTTGTAAAAATCGCGTTTGAGAAGGTGATGAAGATTTAAATCTATATTGGTATTCAGTAAATTTCAACTTATAAAATGACTCTTATTGGGAACGCTTATCGATGGCTTTACAGCAAATTCATTTCTCGTCCTACAAATTTTAGTTGGGTGATAAACAATCAGCTTGCAGGAAGTGGATTGCCTCTAACTTTCGATCAATTCATGTGGCTAGTAAATCACGGAATTGGCACAATCGTAACAGTCCGTGAACTCCCATTACCTTTGGAGTGGTTATCGGTTGACGATATTAAGTCTTCAGATTCTAAAGGTAGAACGACTAAGAAACTTAATTACTTGCATTTAAGAGTTGAAGACTATCATTCTCCTTCTATCGAAGAGATGGAGTCAACCGTAAAATTTATCGAAAATGAAATTGAAGGGAAAAGAGCGGTGTTGGTTCATTGCGCAGCGGGGAAAGGAAGAACAGGAACGATACTTGGGGCTTATCTATTAAAAAAAGAAAATCTCAGTGCAAAAGAAGCCATAACCAGAATCAGGAACCTAAGACCAGGGTCTATTCAAACTGATTCACAAGAAAATTCACTCTTTGAATATGAGAAATACTTGAGAGACAAATCTGTAAATCATCTTTGAAACTTAAGTAATAATCTTCTTAGTAACAACATCCTGTAACCAATAAGTATAACAACATTTTATTGATACCATTTGATATTACATATTATGGATTTCGAAAAGCTAGAGGAGAGGGCATATGAAGCAAATGTTGCACGGAATCAGAATATGAAATTGGAAGCAACAAAAATAGAAGAGGAAATGTTGAAAAACATGACGGAGAACCAGTTTCTATTTCCTGTGGAAGAAGAGGTGTTAATGACCAAAAATTCTGCTTCGTTTATATATAAGAATAACAAGACGTATCATTCATTATTAGAATTTATTGGACGAATCCTTCACGTAGATATCCCAATAAAACTTAACGAATGTAAAATTGGTCCTGGCGGAATTATAATATCTGCCGAAAATAAGGAACAAGCACATAAAATTTTACATGATTGTTGCCATGAATTACAAATTCTTATCAAAGCAAAAAAAGGACATATTGACTAATACGAAGTTGAGGATTTGGAAAAATTTATTTTCTCTCAATGACATCTAGTAGATTCGATAACCTGAATGGCTTTACCAGGATGTCTTC
The DNA here is from genome assembly GCA_014523525.1 of Nitrososphaerales archaeon TH703. Taxonomy (GTDB): domain Archaea; phylum Thermoproteota; class Nitrososphaeria; order Nitrososphaerales; family Nitrososphaeraceae; genus TA-21. The sequence goes on from JAATVL010000266.1 coordinate 1,790, forward strand.
TTTTTTTACTCTGTAAAAATCAATTGCAGTAGTTCGATAAAGTGGATTGGTAGTTGTTAAGACAATTCTTTGTCCCGGGTTGATGCGATATATCTCTTTTACTAGATCAATTGGTTCAATATTACCAGATAGATGCGTGTCTAAAATAATAATATCAAAATCATTTTCCTTTACTAAAGACAAACATTCGTTACCCTTTGACGCTACAACCACATCAATATCACGCTCACCAAGAAATTCTGTATAAAGAATCATTAAATCAGGATCGGATTCCACAACAAGAACTCGCAAGTCATTTTCTTGTCCAGTTCTTGTACCCAAATTATCAAGATCATAATTGTTTAGATCTAACATCAAATCATGTAAATTTGCAATCTTGGATTTTGTGTCCTGTTCTCTCTGCAACATAAGATGAGGGTGAGGGCAAATTACCGTGATATGGTAATTATTTTTAACCCATTCATTATGAACTTCATGCCACCATTTTTCTAGTATTTCCGACTCACCAAACGATCTATTTTCACACAAACAACATGCAGCATCAGCAAATACAATTATTTTGTCTTTTTTGCCTTTCACAACAAGGTCACGAAGTAACTTCTCTAGATTTGATTTAAGATTCTCAAATAGCACAAGGTTTCTACCTAGTGCGGATTCATAGTAGGGTCGAAAGTTGATAATCTGTAAATTATTATTGTCTAAATGTTCTTGATAATTTTTTATTTTGGTAGATAAATTGGAAAAGCTTGAAATATTGAACTGGTCAAAAGCATATACGGATGCGTAAATACATAGCTGCTCCTCCTCAAGAGCCTGATTAATCCAATGAGCAGCTGCTTTAGTGCGGTCTTCGTCTTTTCCGTATAAGAGCATTACATGCTTACCATTAGAAATTTCATATGGGTTTTGACTGTTACCCAAAACTAAACCAGGTCCGCCTTGATGTTCTTATATTGCACTGACAATCACACATCGTATATCGTATTGAACATTATAGTTTATTAGAGTTATCGTAAATTTATTGAAAAATGGATCGTCAGTAATACATCCATTTTACACAATGTTACCGAATAAGGCCAGGATTTCTAATAAAACTTTAGAAATTCAAAAACAAATAAGAATTCTTTCTACGACAGATAGTATGGCCAAATGAAAATAGTCAATATGAACTATGAGTAATACATTATTCATCACGGGATGGAAGAATAATACCAAAAAAAAAGATCAAATTTCCGACTTCACTATTAAATATAAGTGGAAAAGCCTATGTGAATTTTGAAATACTCTGAATTTAACGGCCCAAAATACTATTTTCCGTTTTTCCACATCATCTTTCTCATCTCTTCACCGACAATCTCTAATCGGCTTTTTTCCAATTGATTCATGAATCTAACAAAAGAATTCTTCCCATCTTTTTTGTAAACACTTGACCATTCATTGGCAAATTGCCCTGATTGAATATCTTTCAAAACCCGTTTCATGATCTCTTTTACTTGGTTGTTTATTATCATTGGTCCTCTAGTCAGACCCCCGTACCTTGCAGTTTCACTAACCCTGTTGTACATTCCGGTTATTCCATATTTGTATATCAAATCAACAATTAGTTTTAGCTCATGCAAACATTCGTAGTAAGCTACCTCCGGTTGGTAACCAGCTTCAACTAGGGTCTCAAAGGCATTGAGTACCAGAGAATGTGCACCACCGCACAAGTCTACTTGTTCTCCAAACCAATCTGTTTCAACTTCTTCCTTGAATGTGGTTTCAATCACTCCTGGTCTTGTACTTCCAATGGCCTTAGCCAATCCTAAAACAGTATTTAAAGCATTTCCGGAATAATCTTGATAGACTGCAACCAAGGAAGGTGTACCAAATCCTTCTTGATACAATTCTCGTACTCTTTGACCAGGTCCCTTGGGAGCGACCATTACTACATCGATATTTTTTGGAGGAACAATCCATTTCCAGTGTATAGCTGCTCCATGAGAAAAATTAAGTGTTTTTCCCTCCGAGAGACCTGGTTCTATTTCATTCTTATATACTTTAGCCTGCTCCATGTCTGGGGTTAGAACATGAATAATATCAGCCAATTTTGAGGCCTCCTTTACTTCTTTAACAACATGTCCATCATTTTCGGCAATTTTCCATGACTTACCTTCCTTGTATAATCCTATGATTACATTCAATCCGGAATCTTTCAAATTATTTGCTTGAGCTCTTCCCTGAATCCCGTACCCTATTACAGCAATTGTCTTGTTTCTAATTTGTTCCAAAGAAACATCACTGTCAAACCATTTTTTTGCAGTCATACTTACTCATATTCTATATCGATATTTATAGCAAGACTAAATAGACCCTATTAAGCTAGATTTTCTAACGGATAGCAAAGATTCTTTCTCCTAGTCAAGTCCTTCTTATTTCTATTTCTAATTTTTATCGTTCCCCCTAATCGTGAAATTACATGAACCCTTGACCGTTGTTGCTAAAGAAATCTAAAATGAATACGGGAATATGAGCGGGTAAAATACTATCAGTTACACTATCGAATCTTAATGAAAGTCGTCTTTTGTTTCAATATCAGTGTTAGACTTAGACTTTGAGTAAACATCATCCAACACGTCGTGCAAAATTTCTCTTACATCCTCCTTGTCCAGATCATCAACCAATCCATGTAAAGCGTCTCTCACATTATCTTTCTCAAAACGTCTGCCTGTTATCTCAGGTTGTTTAATACGTTTTTCAAGGGACTTGTAGTTATCTATGAGATCCTTTTCCATCTGTGACACTCCGATCACCCTTAGAAGATCCAATTGGCTCATTGCATTTCTATAAAATTCTTTTCGCAGTACTTTATCTCTAGCTACAAGTACCGCAGAATTGGATATGCCATTAAATACCAAGTATGATCCAATTGCCATGAATGAAATGGTAACAAGTCCAAATGGCGGATATGTGGCATACAATAATGAATTTATATCGATTGAACCAAAAAGGATCGCTATACCAACGGCAGATATCAACAGGTACTTGTGAATTACGTATTTTTCAAGTAAAGCAGAAGCGGCCAAGAAAGCAAAACTAAAAAATAAGCCACCAATTTGTTTAGTTGCTCCAAAAATTATAGAATTTATTAGAGCAAATGATACCGGAGAAGAAGATATTAAAGGTTGAAATATGTTTAAAAAGTATATCTCAAATGGAAACAAGATATAAACTAATGGTAACGCTATGATCGTCCAATATCTGGCCTTTCCGATCTTCCTGACGTATGTACTAAGTAGGAATGCCGATACTATCCAGACTGATATGAATGATAGTATAGAAATGATATCCAGCATAGGTCCGAAATGAATTGCTAAATCTGCACGTGGAAGGCCATTGAAACTGTTTTGAATCGGATATGGTTTTATCAATGACGGTTGATTCATTAACACGTTCGTTGCATAGAAGAGTGAAATTATTATGGTTAAAGCCAGTAACGAAAAAGATACTGAATATAGTAAGACAAGTTTATTCATTCTTACCATAATCCACACAACTAGACTTAGCACCAGAAGCAATAGGAAGAATAATGCAGAGATATGACTAACGAAAATGGCTGCAAAAAGTGAGAGGATGTTGTAATTTTGGGAAACAACTATTGATAGCATTATTATCGCGAGTATGGCAATAAGTGAGATTTGAATCATGAAAATTATAAGGTAAGAATTTTTTAATCCTATGGCACCTTTTAACTCAGAACCTGATTCTTTTCTTTCAATAAATCCAAGTATTACAACGGAAACTCCAATGAATAGTAACGCTAGGCTGATAAAGATACTGACATTCGTACTTGTGGAAAATTCTTGAGTACTGAATGCGATATACTTGACTATGGTTGAGTCAATAATCATGATTGATACCGCAACGAAAATTACCATCAACGCCCTTTTCCTAGTAATGGTTATGTTGAATCGAATCATGTTTTAATTATCCAATTCGGTATAAGATGCAGATAAGATTTCTTGATATCGAACAAGTAATAATAATATGGGAAATACTCTTAAGGAACTTTTTTTCACATTGCATAGCTGCTAAAATGGTTAGAATTCTAGATAGTACAATCAATTTAAATTTGTACATCTTACTATCTTTATCAGCAACTTACTATATTACTGTGCCCGTCGTATCCGGATATAATGTAGATTTTTATTCGCAAGGTGAATCACCATTTGGTATATCTTATGGTGATTGGGTAGCGAAATATTGGAATTGGGACGTGTCTATTCCACTAGACCCGAAATCAAACAACCTTCTTGGCCTAAGTGAAAATGGATGTCTGGTTCACAGGGAAAATTCTATGGTGATGTTGGCTGATACTGCTGCAGGAGGTATTTGGAATCAAAAATGTACAATATCCCATAATGCAGGGATACTAATTCCGATTTGGACTGGAGAATGTGACCAGGGAACAAAGGCTTTTGAAACTCACTCATTCAAACAATTATCAGACTGCGCCAGAGGGTTTGATTTAGGAAAAGTCAAGGGACAAGTAAAGGTGGATAATATTTCTGTTGCAACGCTAGATGCCCTAGATTACAAGACAAATAGTATGAACAATGTGACTGAAGTGTATACTAAGCAGTTTAATGTTACAGTTCCAATTAACAGTCATTATATAGTTGAACGATATGGCACATTTCCCGGAGCAGCGCACGGATGGTTTGCTTTCTTAAAACCCCTTCAGCCTGGAAATCATACGGTCTATTACCAAAATAGTGTAGAACCTACTACTCTTAGCGGAGCCGGAAATGTAAACTCTGCACAATTTACATATCATTTTAAGGTTGAATAACCACATCATATGACATCGGTTCTCACCAAGGTTATCATTCTGCATTTTAGCTGGTACCATGAATACATCGCCCTTATTTTCTTCTCCAATCTGCATAGCCCCATGATTGCCACCATTTGACCACCCAGTCTGGATAAGACTTGCCAAGGACGGTCTCACTGTCATTATAGAACATATCCTGCCTAGTTTAGTTATGTCTGGCCATTACTTTACTTCTAGAGATCCAAATCTTGTTATTGCAGCTATAGTCAAGGCGCCTGTCAGTAGTGAACCCTTTAAATTATGAACAATCTGTCTTTTAATCAACCTTCTAAATCATCCTTTTTACATTCAGTCTCATTTCTTAAGCTCCGTCAACATTGTTGTGCCATTCGACTCCGATTGTATATTTACTTTGTACGTTACTTCTGAACGATAGAATGGTTGTTCTCCTCTGATATGAAGGATGTGTTCGCCTACTGGAATTGAATTTGGTTCTAAATATATCCAGTATCCATCAGAAACTGCCTGAGTAGGGCCACTTTTGTTGGTACTTAGAATGTTATCTTTAGCATAATTGATGTCAAACAAGGGTGCCTGTATTCTTTGGAATTGTATTTCCTTACCATCTAATTCTGCTCCAATATAGGTTGCCGTACCAATATCTGAATCAAGTGCTTTCTTCAAATCAGCTTGACTAGTTGCATTTGGCAAATCCAGAAATGATATTTCCCCATTAAGCACTGGAAACAAGATTCCCTTATCTGCAGGAATTGTTACTGTCCTATTTCCTACTGAATTGTATGCTCCAGAAAGGAAAAACACTGGTTGATTTGGAGGTTGAAACTTCATGACAGACGTACCATTAGGGTCAAGTAATGGGTTGTTGTAATATCCTGAAAAGGAAAACGCCCATTTCCACCATCTTGCCGTCCAGTCTGATAATGTTACATTAAATGCTTTTGTGTTATTTGTCACAGGTATGCTGTTATAGTATAGCCAGATATTGACACCTATCAGAACAGCAACTGCGCTAACAAGACCGATAATGACTAAACCGTATTTTGATTTTACTTTGAATCCTAGCAACCAGAGTCACAGCTCCCTTTCTTTCTCTAGGTAATCTAAAATAAAAATAACTATGATAAAAGTAGTTTGTTCAATTTATATGTTAAAACCCGCTAGAAAAAAAGAGTCAAAAAATAGAAAATAAAATAATCCTAGGACTAAGTAAAGCTAGGAAACGGAAAAATGATAATTCATCGCAATCTGAATCTTACCGCTTCTGCATGAACCATACGAGCTGATTTCATGTCTTCCTTCTTCTAGTACATTAGGCTTGAAAAACAGCCAGTAGCCATCACTTACGTAATCCTTTCCCCGTAGCCTAAAAAAAGGAGTTAGGATTCTAGATGAATCCTGACCTATCTGCTTTCCATCTAGACTAACATCTAGTTTCTCTTTTGCTACAATGTTGATTTCTTCCTTTGCTTGTTTCAAATCGGGGCCAATCCAGTTTATGACTGACAGAAGGATTGGCTTGTCTTTATTTATTTTAAAAGAGCGCTCCTTAATCTCCTCATTCTGCATTTTAGCTGGTACCATGAATACATCGCCCCTATTTCTTCTCCAATCTGCATAACCCCAAGATTGCCACCATTTGACTACCCAGTCTGGATAAGACTTGCCAAAGATGGTCTCGCTGTCATTGTAGAACATATTGTGCCTAAATTAGTTATGTCTGGCCATTACTTCTACAGCTCCGAATTGTGTTATTGCGGCTATAGTCAAAGCGCCTGTCAGTACTGAGCCTGCTAAAATTATGAACAATCTAAGTCTTTTAAACAACTTTCTAAATCACCTCCTTTTACTTTCATTTTTTTAACTCCATCAAGAATGTTGATATCGGTATTAGTGAATTATTTAAAATTTCTAAAAGAATTTACTATAAAATAGTTTTTTTTTACAATTTGTCAATTTTTTTTGATTTTTTATATTAGATATTGGTCGACGTACAAGAAAATCTTAACGAAAGAGAAATTAAAATTGATAAAGTAAAGGCGATATTATTGTTACCAATAAATTGGATATGGATTAATTATGCTAATGATAAAAAATATGATCAGAAATTACGAGACGATGCCAAATTAGAGTTGACATAATTAATAAGGACATTATAAGTTTACTAATTGATGATACTGTAGAAATGCGTGATCAGTGTATGAGTCTCTACTCCTGATTTCTTTCCTTTGGATGGAAAAATGGCTATTACGGATGGTTATTGGTTATTTATGAAACCTAATAGTTTCACAACAGGAAAACACACGGTAAGGTCTTTTGGTTCGTGCAGATTAGGTAAAATACTGGTGAATATGAAATATCATTTAACAGTCAAGTAATAAGTTACATTTGATCTAAAATTATGACTATCTACTGCGAAAGATGTTATATTATGTATTCCTTTAGATACAGGCTTAATCATTAACCAATATCCTTTGTTAACCGATTGTGTCTTACCCGTCTCTGCATTCTTTACATTATTATGAGGAAATATTAATTCGAACATTTTGGATGATTTAACGTATATTGGATTTACTGAGTGATTATCAACTTTCGTATTCAATTTGACTATTTGTGCATTACATACTTTCCATAGTTTATCCATGCTATTTACAAACAAATTATTCCACCAGTTAGAGTTTGAAATAGAACATTCCGCTACTATGACTGGAAACAAAATTGCTTTTTCTAATGGAACAGTACAAGATCTTTTTATCTCTGAATAATTAGCTAAAGAGCCAGCTAGGTACCATACTTTTTCATTGTCTTGTCCTGTCTTACAAAGATTTCCTCCTATATCATCAACTAAAGGATTGCTCCCCTTTGGTTGACTATATGCCCATTGCCACCACTTTGTAGCCCATTCTTCTAATGTCAATCCATATGGTTTTGATTCTAATGAGAATATATACGATGAAACATTTGTTGAAGCATTTACAAACTGCATCAAAAATAGGAATACTGGGAAAACGATACTTAAACATATTAAATTCAAATTTTTTAAATTGTGAATAAGCAAACTGACAATTGTTATTTTAATACAGATTCTTAAATATATTTGATTCAATACTTATGTTATTACTTTAGGAATCATTAGTGTAAATATAAAGTTCTTATGAGTTCTCCAATTTCTTACCATAAATTAACTAGGAATCCTATAAAATGTCTAATTCCATTTAAGTTAAATAAAACGAGGAATCACTATCAAATTTCTATTCTATCTTGACAATTCTTACATTCTAGGATTACAGTACTGCTATTGTTTGATATTACTGAAAATTTTTTGGATCCACAGTTCTTGCAAATTGGACAAGCCCTTAGTCCTTTTGTCATGGGATATCCTGAAGCATTTTATTCTTTAATTATTTTATGTCGGGATATTGTTTAATTTCATCAGCTCCGTCTCTCTGACTTTCAAACAGGACTTTTATTCTGTGTGTTCCGTCAAGCTCTGAAATTATGCGATATACTGCACTTGGTACATAATCTTTCCACTCTTTGTCCATAACAATATTCATCCTAATGTTGGTTCCATTACAGTTAATTTCGTCATAAAAGTTAGGAGTGCGAACATCGAAGGTTTCAGAACTACGGGACAAAAGCTCCAATACAAATTTGTTACCAGAGTATATAGAATCAAACTTAGGTAGCATAGATCTTAGATGTTGAACCCAAATTGCATTATTTTCTAAATTTAAGATTGGCACAATTTATACCCTTTTAAGATCAATTTTTGCTTGCGCTAAAGAATCATGAATGAAGTAAATTCGTTCGCCTGCCGTAAATGGATTTGTAAACGTATAGTTA
>JAATVL010000267.1 GCA_014523525.1 Nitrososphaerales archaeon TH703
AATACTATTTATTTTTTGATTTATAATCTTGTAATCTAATCCAAAAATACGAATCAAATCATGTATTACAGTTTGAAGGTGAAAGTTTAGAATAAGACAATCTTCTTAAAGCAGGAACAGCAAAAACTATACAGTTATGTCTTCTGAATCTAGACATAAAAGTAAATTTGATGGACGGATAGGACTATTAAAAATATTTGCAGGTATCATAAATCCCAGTGAAAAGGGTGAAATACCGTTAACCCTCAATGTGCATGGTACGATTGTCTCAGGACTGATGATTGGCATGAAACCTTATTACGAACAAATAAGAAAAATATTCATTGATGCAATTAAAAGCTCATCTCGAAAACACGCCTCTGTTGCTAAAGATGAATTTAAGATGGTCTTTGATAAGATAGAAGAGCCACCAAATTCGAAGGAACTAGTAGAAGGAGAGTACGAATTTAATCATATATTTATGAGAAATACAAAAATTTACAACGGGGCACAAGTTATCCCTTCCACTGGAACTACATATTGGATTGGAAAAATAGAATCGGTTGATGGATTCTTTCTTGGAATGATACACCCTTTAGAGACCTGACAGTGAATTTTCATATCAACATCTGGCACATCTTACGAAGTTTGACAAAGTAATTACTAGTTTAAGAACAGGATATGCTACAGAATAAAGTCTAGATAAAGACCAAACTAGTTATAACGATTTACTGGATGCCTTAAACTTTATTACACCGAAATTTTAGTTTCTACCTGTGGCAAATTTCTTTAAATCGTTATGTGAAACAATAGCCAAGTCTGATAAAAACATTAGATTTGCAGCCATCGTTGATCATCACGGAACAATCCTGGCTTCCACCGAAAGAAAAGGGATTAAGCCACTGCTAAACGAGGAGCAAACTGCACAGTATGCACTTGCCGCGGTGACCAGGCAATATACGAGAATAAGATGGCAGTCAATACTGGGAAAAATCGATTATACATGCTCGAGCTATGAGAAATTGCTGAGGATAACGATACCCATAACTGATTCTAGAAATCATTTGTGTTTTGTCATCATTTTTACCCTTGACGTAACTACGAAGAATTTTCACCACATAATAATGAACACAGTAAAACCAATAGTTAGAGGAAAAGAAAAGGAATTGTTGAATAGAGCCTAGTCCATTCCGGATATACATATATTGACATTCTTATTAAAAGGGTCTCAAAATTAGGTGAACAAGGCAAAAAGCCTGGGTCTTTGATAATATTGATATATTCCTCTTCTATTTCCATTATAACAAATTATGCCAAAGGAAAGGATTAAATTTTTTAGGTCATATGAACCACATGGCCTTGAACAGGATATTAATAATTTTTTAGAGAATGAAACAAAGGCTGTAATGGATATCTCTTTTTTACATACAGTCACAGGACACGGAAACGAAATTTTTTATGACGCATATATACGGTATACACCAAAATCAGTGTCAAAGTCTAAGGAAGCGAATTATTAAAAGTAATCAGCATTTGAATTACCAGCTATCAATAATTGCACTCAAGACAATCCCCTAATTTGATGCTAATTTATTTAATATAATTTCGATATGCCCTTGCGGCCAAAGCAGCAAGTCGCAATGGTTCTGGTTTACCACCTTGTATAACTAGCGAGTTTAGCAAATTTGAAGTATCAGAAAAGGTTAGTCCCCAGTGACGTACAAATATTGTTTTTCCAGTCCACAACTTTAATGGTTTTCTCTCTTCAAGTCTCAAATAATCTTTAATTTTTTGTTTTTTATTGATTCCATATACAGAGTTTTTCAATCCAAGTGATTTTTTATATGAAATGGCTATTACTGGTAACCCTGTTATTTCATTGATATATTTACCATTTATAATATTAAATAGGCTGATTATTAATCCTCCTAAAAGAACACAATTAATATCATTTCTTCCAAGACGATCGACCATAGAGAGAACTTTGTCAGTGCTATCGTTTCCACCTACAATTGTATCTGTATATATAATACCATCTACTACTAAATCGCGGCGCATTACTATACCTGCTAAAATAGATTTTTTGTCATGTCTTTCAAAACTTTCTGCGATTGCAAGAACTCTAATTCCTTTTTTACTGTAATGAATTCGCACCAACTACTACACTATTAGTTTAAAATTATAATTAAATCCTTATTTCAGTGCAATAATTCATTTTTCAAAACCACTGTACTGCGTTTATAATTAATAAAGAAAGGGTCTAAATATCATATTCGCAATTATGCTTATGTGGACGATAATCAAAATAAGGGGCAAGAAAGACCCAACAGTCTGATTAATGAAAGCAGCCCTTATCTTCTCCAGCACGCGTATAATCCTGTTGAATGGTATGGTTGGAGTAAAGACGCGCTTGCGAGGTCAAAGAAGGAAGATAAGCCAATTTTCTTGAGCATTGGATACAGTTCATGTCATTGGTGTCATGTGATGGCTCATGAATCATTTGAAGATAATGATATTGCCAAAATAATGAATGAAAATTATGTAAATATTAAAGTTGACAGGGAAGAAAGACCCGATATTGATGATATCTATCAGAGAGCGTGTCAAATGTATACCGGAAATGGAGGTTGGCCGTTATCTGTTTTTCTAACTCCTGATCAAAGACCTTTCTACATCGGTACTTATTTCCCAAAAGAAAGTAGACATGGTTTACCAGGATTTGGAACTATATTATTAAGATTAGCTGATGGATACAAAAATAGACGGAATGAAGTTAATTCTTCCAGTCAAGAATTCATTACCGCATTAAGAGAGTCTTCTACTGATATAGTATCGGATAACGAATCAGAATTAGAAAAAACGATCCTAAATGAAGCAGCCGTGACGTTATTGCAATTGGCTGATAACTTATATGGAGGGTTCGGTAATGCGCCAAAATTTCCAAATGCATCAAATTTGCTGTTCCTATTGAGAGCATTTGATTATTCAGGAATTACCAAATACAGAGACTTTGTACTTTTTACAGCAGATAAAATGGATTCAGGAGGGATACATGATCATGTGGGTGGTGGTTTTGCACGTTATTCAACCGATCAGAGATGGCTAGTCCCACATTTTGAGAAAATGCTATATGATAATGCCCTTCTTTCAGTCCTCTATTCTGAAATTTATGCAATCACCTTAAATCCGAATTATTTGAATGTGCTTCAAAAAATTCTTAGATATGTTCAAAGAGAGATGACATCAAATGATGGAGCTTTTTACTCCTCACAGGATGCAGATTCTGAAGGAGAAGAAGGAAAATATTATTTGTGGTCGTACAAGGAACTTGAAAAAAGCATAGATCGGGAAGTCTTTGAGATATTTGCGAATCGATTTGGAGTTACTCAAGGAGGTAACTTTGAGGGCAAGAATATTTTAAACAAGCAGTCATCTCTTCAAAAATTATCAGAGAGATATTCCAAAACTGAAGAGTGGATAACCGATAAGATTGAGTCTTCATTAGAGGAGCTTTACCAAATTAGACTCAACAGAATCAAGCCAGGTACTGACAGAAAGATACTGACCTCGTGGAATGGGCTCATGATTTCAGGCTTTATTAGCGGATACAAAGTAACTGGCAATTTAAGTTACCTTGAAACTGCGCAAAAGGCTGTTAGATTTATTGAAAATAATTTAAGAAATAGAGGAGATAGACTAAATAGGGTTTTTAATAAAGTTTCAAAAATTTCTGGATATCTTGATGATTATGCTTTCTATATAGAAGCTTTAATTAATCTTTTTAGCGTAGAATCAAAATCTTACTATCTTCAAAGAGCTATAGAATATACTAATTCTATGATTGAGCATTTCTGGGATGATGAAACAAATGATTTTTTCTTTACTCCCGACGACAATGAAAAACTCATTGTAAGAACAAAAAATCACTACGACCTTGCAATTCCCAGTGGAAATTCCGTGGCCACTTCCAATTTAATCAAGTTATATTATTACACCCAAAATGAAGACTTTCTTGCAAAAGCAGACCAGATGATAAGAAGGATGTCAAGGCCAGCATCTGGAAATCCCTTTGGATTTGGTCAGTTACTCTCAGCAATATATTTGAGACTAAAGACACCATTGGAAATTTCTATAATAAAGCACGGAACCCATTCAGACCTTGGCAGTTATTTAAACAGAAAATTTCTTCCGAATGCAATTACAGCAATAGTGAACAAATCGGAGCTATCAGAACTCGAAGCCTATCCTTATTTTAAGGAAAAATCAATTAGCAATAACGAGAAGGAATTTGCATTTGTCTGTAAGAATTTTAGCTGTTCTCTTCCTATTAATACAATAAATGAACTTGAAAAAAATATTTCATGAAAGTGGGTAGCCTGTTAAACAAATATCAATGACAAAACGTGTAAATATCGTCAACTATTTCACTTCATTATCACAATAATTGTCAAAATCCAATACGATATATTCTGACTTGAAAAATGACT
>JAATVL010000268.1 GCA_014523525.1 Nitrososphaerales archaeon TH703
ATAATCCATCTCATAATTTGCCTCTTTATGTTCTTGGGTACAATCTGGACACATTATACACTCCTCGCCGTCATTGTAACAAGTACAGCAAACAAACAAGTCTTTACTGTTATATGGTATATTGCAGTGTTGGCATCTTATCGTTTTATCTTTTCAAATCTCCCTTTAAACAATATACTGAATACAATTGAGGCTATAACCGAATTAGAAAACATTAATATCGCTGTGATTCTAGCAAGTGCTCGACTTAGCAATTCACCTTCAAGCGAAAATATTATTATTTCACGTAATGCTAAGAACACAGCAAAAAATACAACTACAGTAAGAACGATTCTAATTAAGCGAATTTTATTCATTTTAACACCTCGTAAGAATCCTTACCCTCGATTAAGCCTAAGGTTCTGCCATTATCCCATTTTACTACTAAGACAAAACAATCATAATTGAAGTGTCTAAATCTAATGGTTCCTAAATCACCTATTTTTAAATGAGTATAGGGGTCACTAGTATAGATTAATTTTATCCTCTTACCCTCTTGGCTAAAGTCATATCCAAATCGCTTTGCCATTTGTTTAAAGTCTTCGGTAAATTCTGATGTCATTTTATGTACTCCGATAATCTTTTCTTTCTATGCTCTAGGCAATCCTCGCATATATCCTTGTTGTTGTTTTCTTCTTGGAATACTAGCCAGTGATAACGTTTACAATAAAATGAGGTCAATTGTCAGTGTTTAAGGGTGTCTACTAATTCTTGTGTGGAAGCAATATTGTGTCAGGCTATTAACTAGCTCAGACTCATAGGCGCCATTAGAATATCTCTTTCTTTGCAATTTAATTTCGCCAGGTTATAGGTTCTAAATGCCTCCTCGACAGCTGTATCCCTATCATTAGCATAGACATGCACTGATATTCTCAGGCCTTTAGCAGTTTCTTCTAGCTTTAAGGAATGTGTATATTGTTGCTGTGGTGCAGTAGCTTCTTCACTAGTCATTCTATATTTTCACCTTGTTGAGTTTCTTAAACCTTTTTCTGCTTTTAATTTAGTTTCTAAATATGTTGTGATTGCTTCATTGATTGCTGTTTGTTTATCATTTGTATAGACATGAGCTGATAATCTAATTCCTTTTCCTTTTGCAGTGTCCTCAATCTTGACTGAATGGGTATATACTACGAGTACGGGTTGATTTTCTGGTATTGATGTAGCATTCAAGTAGCACCAATGGAGATAAGTAAGTGATAAGAAATGAATTATGACGAAGTAGATATGTATACAAGAGAACTTCGTTATGGTCCGGTAGTTAACATGCCTGATACACCAGAGATAGAAGATAAAGATGAACAAGATTTTAGAATGATAATAAGCCTGTTAGATGATATGTTGTATACATACTCACATAAATATCGACATAAGAAAGACAAGATGATTACTAACATGACACAAATAGCAGAAGGATTGGGAGATTTGAACATTAAAAGATTAATCGCCCATTGTATAATATTTCCTAGCATACTGAAGGAATTTAATGAAATATTATCTAATGAATTAGAAGAAAGAAGAAATAATTAGCCTATTCGACATTTTTATTTTAAACCACTATTTAGTATTTTGATTAGATTATACTTTTTGTAGTCTTAACCTTAAATTTATTCCAACCTTTGGCACTAATTTGATATTAGTAATTTAAAATCAAATACCAATATATACAATATTTAATTACATATTAGGTTCTTTAATTATCCTAAGATCTCCGTTATTCATGATCTCGATTCCCATGATTTTGAGTATTCTACTGGCATCGTCTTCTGCCTCCCTCTGAATAATATTTCTTGCCATTTTTAGTCTATATCTTGGTATCCAATGTTGTCCTATCTTATACTTCCCACGAATTTGGTCTGGTACAACCTTCAAAACCGTTACTTCCCTAACTGATCCCATGTTCGAGGATAGTGACTCATAGCCTCCTTCTTTTTGATATTTTTTCATTAAAGCGTTTAAAGCGTTTGCCTTTTCATCTGGATCTTGGACAATAGTAGCATTTCCTTTGATTACGACGCTAATATACAATGTGTCTGCCTGTGAAGCATCGGTCGGATGAAAATAATATGATGGTAAAAAACAAACATAAGAATCAACTTCAAATCCAACCCTTGAGTTTCTTTTGATATTTTCTATTTTCTCTCCAATTGGATGAGAGTGCATATATATTGCACCAATATTTTTATTATCTGATTGAGTATCAATTAAGTCATTCTTAACATAAACAAAATTCATTGGTATTATTTGTGGATAACCTTGCTCATCAATCGATGCAACTCTACCAACTCTTTCTTCATTTAGAAAGCTAATCATATTAGATAAAGATTTTATTTCCAACTTTGGTATTAGCTGCATATCTAGATTTGTGCTCTAGTGGTATAATTAAATTACTAAATTTAATTTACTTATTCCACTGTGTGAGCTAAATTAATCCGAAAATTTTTTAATCATGTCTCACCACTTTATCTATGAAAGATAAAAAAACTGTGTTGGTCACCGGATGTTCTTCTGGAATAGGATATGCCACATGTCTTATGTTTGCGCGTAACAACTTTGCGACCTATGGTTCTGTGAGAGATTTATCAAAAGCTGAAAGAATTCAGGAAATAACAAATAAAGAAAAACTACCTCTCAAAATAATACGGCTTGATGTAAACGAGGATGAATCTATCAGAATAGCTATCCAAAAGATAATTTCTGACTCAGGAGGAATTGATATTCTAATAAATAATGCCGGTTATGGTATGTTTGGTCCTATTGAAGAGATTTCCATTAAAGAAATTAAGGAACAATTTGAAACTAATTTTTTTGGAACAATCAGACTTATAAAGGCAATAGTTCCTATAATGAGGAAACAACGAAATGGAACTATTGTAAATATTAGTTCAATGGTTGGAAGATTTGGCGTTCCACTTAATGCTGCCTATGTGTCTAGCAAATTTGCATTAGAAGGACTCTCTGAGTCTATATCATTTGAGCTCGAGGAATTTGGAATAAAAGTTATACTTGTTGAACCAGGAGTTATCCAAACTGATTTTTTTCATAATCTAAAGGTCAGGGGAAATGATACCAAGTCACCGTATTATAAATTAATGGACAAGAGAATAGCATTTTTAAAAGCAGCTATGAAAAATAGCGTATCTTCTAGTGATCAAGTTGCGAACACCATACTTCATGCAGTGAATTCTAGAGATCCTGATATGCGATACGTAATTGGAAATGATGCCACAAATTCCATTCATATGAGAAACTCATTATCTGACAGAGAATTCATGAAGTGGATTAAAGATGGCATGTTTCATGGTAAGGGATTTGGAAGGTAAAGGTCATCAAATTAGTGTTCTTTTTCTATATATTTACGGACGCCAGTCATTATGGGGTCAAGATACCTAGATAACGAAATTGACAAAAGAGCGATTCCAGCACCTAATAATGCACCGCCTATCACATCAAAGAAATAATGGTCACCAACATAAATTCTGGATATACATACGAGTGCTGCCTCACATGCCAGTATTATAGAAAATACTAGCTCTTTTTCCCTTCGAAATAGTATAATTAGTGTCAATGCCCCCGCAGCAACGATAGAAGCATGACCTGATGGATATGCAAAATCTGTTTTCTCAGGGTTATGAATTTCCAGTCTTTCCACTGGTGGATGGTTTCTTTCGAATAAATTTTTAAATAATGCGTTTAGTGGAATTATAATCAAAAATGAAATGACGATAATTACAGCAATTTTTTTTCCTTTCCAACTTGCAAAAATACTCATAAACACAATCACAGCCAACCACACTATTTCTCTGCCATACATTGACATTAAAATCATAAACTCATCTGTAAGATTAGAGCCAGAGTTATAGATGACTGATGAGATTGATTCATCGAAGGCAACAATAGATGGAACTTGGTATCCGAATTTGGGGGAAACCGCAATACCCATTATTATGAATACCGCAATGCACATAATTGTCATGATTACATATTTCAACACAACACCATAATATGAGATACAATATATTTCATGATATTGCATACACTTCATAATTAGTGTGGTTATGTCCCATTCCATGTTCTCATTCGCATTCATTGATATCTTCTGTTCGAATTAGCATACATCCGTTCTTTAACTGATTCCAATAAATATTATCACCATCTCTATACTATCTGCAACATTGTAATTTTTCTATTCTCTTGTCATTATCTACGATGTTACTAATTACAATTGGTTATAGTTTGTTACCAATATAGGAACGTCACAAGCAATTTTTTTGGTTAGGTAGCCAATCCATAAAAGTAATCATAAATAAATTTTTTTATCTAATCCAATGCTGTTATACAAGGAAACATTTGACAAAATGTTCAAATTCCCTCATATCATACTTCAAACTAATGAAAAAGTGTACTCGATGTAATATCTATTCTAAGATAACTTATTCTTGTGATCACACAAATAATTTAGATATGTGCCC
>JAATVL010000269.1 GCA_014523525.1 Nitrososphaerales archaeon TH703
CGAAAATTAACTGTAAATTAATGTGGCCTAACGACATATTAATAAATGAAAAAAAAGTATGTGGAATTTTGACAGATGTTAACGCTGAAAATGAAATTAAAAAAATAGTAATAGGTATAGGATTAAATGCAAATATTGAGAGTTCTTCGATCAATAATTATCTGAAAGATGATAATTTAAAAGCCACTACCCTCAGGGAAGAATATGGAAAAGATATTGATTTGATAATTTTAATAAAATCAATCCTTGAAAGAACGGAATATTATTACGATAATTTTCTCAGTTGTGGAAATACTTTAGAAATTGTAGAAAGATGGAAAGAAAAATCTGATATGTTTGGAAAAAAAGCAATTGTTTACGACGGAAATCAGCAGGTTATGGGGGAAATTATTGATGTAGACCAAAATGGAGCTCTGCTGATGAAACTAAGTGACACTTCAATAAGGAAAATAATCTATTATGATAATGTCTCCTTACATTAAAGGGTTGTTTATACTTCATGAGTTGATTGAGTTGACGAAATATTCTAATTCTCTTCTTTTAATGTCATTTCATTCTCCTGTTCTGCATCTTTAATGTATTTTTGACAATGGCAGGCATCCAACTCTGTAATATGATAGACACATCTTCCTTTACGGTGCATATCCATCCAGTGACAACTTATGTCGTGACCGCAAATACAGTTTGTCATCATATAAAAATTTTAAATAACTATCTTATGCAACTTTGTCAACTTTGTTAGTCTTTTTGGGCTAATATTATTATCATGCATTCAAGACCTCAAGTGGAGTCAGTCTTAATTTGGATTTGCTTTGTTTAACTCTATCCAAGCAAGAAAGAAAATCTTCCTTTTTTAGTTATTCTCTTATTCAGATATTTAACTAAATAAATGTAGTATAGACTCTGCTAGAATAATCATTAGCGCTAATTTATCTATTAGAACTTTTTAATATCTATTGTACTTTATTGCTAGGGGCGACTTTTTCTAGAAACAATGTCATCATTCTTCTCATAATAGCGATAATTGGTATCGGACTTTCAGTACTTTCTTATCAATATTCTTCCTTCACGGCAAATGAAATTGCAAATATTTCATCTCAAGATGTAAGGTCCAATTCAAAAATTGAGGTATACCAACTTTCACGTATTCTGGTAAGGAGCATGGAATCTATTTCCAACAATTTACAGGGCTTGAGTAATTCAATATCTCTATTAGGCATTGAAAACGATAATATTCAGAGATTATTTGATTCAGCACAGACATCAACAAAGGACTTGACCAACGGATATTATATGTTTGACATGAACGGAAACCTTATTTCTAAAACAAGCAATAAGACTATTGCCGCCAATTATAACGGTATCAAAGCAAATTCATCAAATCTCTTCTTATCTCCCAAGACAAGCAATACTACTTATTATAGCAGCATCATTAATGTCAATAACCAATTTCCTGTGCTTTTCATATCATATCCGGTAATAAAAAGTAACGTTACCCTACGCAATAACAATACTCAATCCAATATGTCAAATTTTGAAGGGATAGTCTTTACAACAATTGATTTATCAAAATTGGGCGGATTTTTACAGAAGGAACTTTCTCCAGAATTTGCAAGTAATGTTGGTTTAATAGATAAGAATGGGGTAATTCTATATTCAAAAAATAGAAATGTAGTTGGAAAAAATTACTTGACATCTGAATTTCAAGATCTTATTCCACCAGAGATCAAAAATGTCTACAATAACATATTGGCCAGCTCATTAGCCGGAGGGTCTGGATTAAGAGATATATCCTTTAATGATAACATGACTACAATTGCATACAAACCAATTACGTTGGATGGAGAGTTTTTATGGTCACTATATATTAGCACACCTCATAGTTTGGCATCTAATGTTGGTTACTTGATAAATCAACAAAAGAACTTCAGTACTATTGTAATTATTGTTGTTGGTTCTATGGCCTTTGGAATTGCTATTTTGATACTATCTTGGAATAAGAGATTACAGGGAGCAGTAAAATCCAGGACGACGCAATTAAACAAAACAAATGAATCACTAATTGAATCAAATAGTCTGCTTGCCTCAGCAAACAAACAACTAGAGATACACGATAACATGCAAAAGGAGTTTATTAATGTAGCAGCGCATGAATTGAGAACTCCTATAATGCCAATATTGGGCGAGGCAGAATTAATAGAAAATGACATAAGCGACAATGAATCTGCAAGAATAAGCAGAGAACAGATTTCATCTATAATCCGTAATGCAAAAAGATTGGACAGATTAGCCGCAGATATATTGGATGTGACAAATATAGAAGGGAAATCACTAAAACTGAATAAAACTACTTTTGATATCGATGAAATTTTATCACAATTAGTTACGGAATATTCCAGGCAGATTGAAAAAGATGTTGCAAAAAATAAAAAAGTTAAGATTTCTTATGAACCACTTCATGTAATGATACTTGCGGATAACTATAGAATTACCCAAGTCATCTCGAATATAATTAATAATGCGATCAAATTCACGGATCAAGGAATTATAACTATAATAGGAAATGCAGATAGTGCGGAGTTAAATATAAAAATCAGCGATACTGGGAAGGGTATAGATAATGAGATTATAAATCGCTTATTTGATAAATTTGTGTCAAGATCAGAGCAAGGAACTGGCTTGGGTCTATTCATCTCTAAGAATATAATTGAGGCCCATGGAGGAAGGATTATCGGCTTTAATAATGAAAATGGAATTGGAGCCACATTTGTTTTTGTGTTACCTTTAGACCTGAAATAGGCAATCGTTATTATTTGCTATTAGGTTTCAACTTCTACCTTAATCTACAAACGATTGATACATCATTTACATTTGTGCCAGTGATTTTTGTATATAATGCAGCGTCCACCGTATCAAATAAGCTGTTACTGTCATGGTTCCTGAGATAGTTTGATATTTTTAATTTTTTTTGTCTTACTCTTAAAAGTATCCGCGGATTTACTACGGCTCCTGCGGCCAGCGAATTTCCATCAATACCATCAGTTCCGAAACTTGCGATGGAAAAATCCGTATCATGATCTAAATGCTCAAAATGTGCAGCGGCTGATAGTACAGCTTCTTGATTTCTTCCACCGATTCCTTTAATTTTATTTTTCAAATCAACTGTTGTTTCACCACCAAATACAAACGCGTATGGAGCTGATATGGAGGGGAAATCATCGACAAGTCTGAAGAGAAAGTGTCCAAGAGCGCCGGATTTTCCAGTAAATCTTGAGCCCAAATACATTGTCTTTATACCATTTTTTTCTAAAAACAATTTGATATTTTTGCATGCAATGTTATTATTGCCTATAATAACGTTATGTATATTAGTAAAGATAGGATCGCCAGGCTTTGGGGTATCTCTTATATTTCCTGACACCCCATCACTAATTAGGTCCCTTATTTTTTTAGAAACAAGTTTTTGATTCCTCCATAGATTGTATTTTACCAGTATCTTTTTTGCGTCGTTAAAAGTGGTCGGATCGGGAACAGTAGGACCTGAAGCAATTACATCAATTTTATCTTCAACCACATCTGACAGAATCAGTGTCAGTACTGGAAATTTTTTGTTAATTATACTTGCGAGTTTACCACCCTTAATTTTAGAAAGATGTTTTCTAACAATATTCATTTCATCAATTGTTGCTCCTGATGAGAGGAGCTTCATAGTTATGTTCTGCTTTTCGTGTAAGGTTAATGTATCTAAGGGTAAAGGCATAAGAGCTGAAGCTCCTCCTGATAGGAACATTACAAGCAAATCATTTTTTTTAACCTTTTCCAGTAATTTCATTATTTTTTTCGTACCGAGAACTCCATTGGAATTTGGTATTGGGTGAGCTGCATTTGTTATTGAACACATTTTATTTTTCATTTTGATTCCATAAGGAACTGTAATGCAACCTTCTTTGATTTTCCTATTGCTCAGTATCCTCATGAAGGCATCAGCCATTGATGCCGTTGCCTTACCTGCTCCAATCAAGTAAATCGATTTAAAAGATCCAAAATCAAAGTCAATTTTCCTGCCATTATAATCAATTATACTCAATCGATTTTGTCTCAATTTAACTGAATTTTTCATCAAGGACACAGGGTTTACCGCTCTTAAGCCAACCTCTACGGCGTCCAGAGTTAAACTTAATGAATCAGTATAATTATTTTTTAATATCTTTGATTTATTTTGTAATTTCAAATTCG
>JAATVL010000270.1 GCA_014523525.1 Nitrososphaerales archaeon TH703
TAGATTTTTAAGTAAAGAATCAAATTGTAACAGTGTATAGCAACTATTTATTTTTGGTACATTGCGTTCATAATTTTTACTACTTTATCATCAGTTATTTCTTCAAAGTTGTCATAGAATTGAGCTACCGAAGTAAAATTACTGGTGGGTGGTATCAGGATGGTCACAACTTCATCTGCTTCATTTTTTAAAAGTTTGACAGTCTCATTAGGAGCCACTGGTATTGCTATGATTATCTTTTTTGGTTTCCTCTTCCTTATCCATCTCGCAGAAACCACAAGCGTAGCTCCAGTCGCTGCACCATCATCAACGAGAATTATTGTTTTATCTTTAATATTATATTCTTCCTGTTTTGGTCTGTAAAGTAAAGTTCTACGTTCAATTTCTCGCACCTGGACTAATTTTTCAGTCTCTATGTAATCATCGGGAACTCTCAAAGCCTTTACAACATATTCATTAAGATAAACAGTGTCATTATCCATTATTGCTCCTATGCCAAGCTCTTTGTTGTTCGGAGCTCCCAATTTACGAGGTATTACGATATCAAAATAATTTGTAATTTTATTCTGGTAAATCGAATATGCCAGTATTACTCCGCCACGTGGAACTCCAAAAACTATTATTTCTTTTGGAATTTCATGCTTAAGCTCATTTTTGAGTTTGGATATGAGAAGGTCTGCTGCATGTTCTCTGTCCTTGAATCTGGTGACGGGATTATTTTCAGTTGGCATAGAAAATATGTCATATAAACCATCTATTTTCCTATAAGTCTTTTCAATAATATTCTCAATGATTTAATAGGTCAAAAGTTATCACTTTTTCTTATATTAAAATCCTATATGGAGTAACATATTGAATTATAAAGTACTTCTCCTATTTTCTATCTTAGAAGTGAGAATAAATTCAATAAAGTACAAATTGAATTACAATCCTGCCAAATACGACTATAAGTCAAAGATGTATGTAAAGAAAGATATAATATATGATAGTTTCACTAAAGCTAAAGAACTTCAATGGGAATGTGATAAATGTAAATGTACATTTTCAAAATATCCTGATCTTAAAGAGCACAAGACGAAAAAACATTCCTATTAGAATATTATTTCTCAGATATACAAAGAGAATTTCGAAATGACAACTTTAACTTTATTTTCTTGCATAAAGTCAGATATTTCTATGAGATAACCCTTATTTTTGATTATCCAGGATTAGCCACAACTTGGATCCTTTCTTTCACGCAGAAAACACTTTCATAGCTCGGAACTTTTTATAATTTTCTCACAAGAAACACTTCGATATGTATATTAGATCCGCCGTGAATGATTGTTGGAAGCCTTGGTTAGAATCTTAATAACATCTACGTTGATTTCACTTTTGATACTTGCTTGCATAATTCCTCATCAATTTGCGAAAGCTCAAGAGAAATTTGCAGAAACCGAGTTTGTGGAAGAGGGAAAACCAAAACTTTTTGATTCGAAGCTGAAAATTACCACAATTGCAGAGGGATTAAGTACTCCTACAACCATGGCCTTCGTTGGACCGAATGACATTTTAGTACTTGAGAAAGATACCGGTATGGTCAAAAGGATAGTAAATGGCAAAGTTCTTGCAAAACCTGTACTTGATGTTAATGTGGCAAATTCTGTAGAAAGATGCCTGTGCGGGATAGCTGTATCAAAAGATGGTTCTACAACGCATGTATTTCTATACTATACTGAAATTGATGGAAAAGATGGAGAGGATAAAGCTGGAAAACAACCGATTGGAAATAGGGTGTATAGATACGAGTTATCGGGTGACGCGCTGATTAATCCATTACTCTTAATGGATCTTCCGGCAAATCCGGGACCCCGTCATAATGGAGGTAACATAATAATTGGACCCGACAATAACATCTATGTAGCAATTGGTGACGTTGATGGTTCATTTAAGGGACCAACCACTGAAACCAAGACTCAAAATTACAAGAATGGAATCGATCCAGATGGAAGATCAGGTATATTGAGGATTACCCAGAACGGTCAACCCACTGATGGAATTCTTGGGGATTCTATTCCGTTGCGATTGTACTATGCATATGGAATTCGAAATAGTTTTGGTATGGACTTTGATCCTATATCTGGTAATTTATGGGATACAGAAAATGGACCTGGGAATGGCGATGAAATAAACTTGGTTCTGCCTGGGTTCAATAGTGGATGGCAACAGGTACAAGGTTTGGCATCATTGGAGGATTCTTTTTCAGAATCTGATTTACAAAACTTTAATGGAAAGGGACACTATAGTGATCCTGAGCTAGTTTGGGTAAATACAGCTGGACCAACAGCTGTAAAATTTTTAAATTCAAATAAACTTGGTACCGCATACGAGAACGATATGTTTGTAGGAGATGTGCATAATGGAAGGATTTATCATTTTGATCTGACATCAGATAGGAAAGATCTAATTCTTCCACAAGAGCTATCATCAAGAGTGATAGAAAAACCATCCTCACCAGGGGTAAGTAATATTGTGTTTGGCGAAGGATTTGGTGGCGTTACTGATTTAGAAGTCGGCCCTGATGGTAATTTGTATGTCGTATCAATCGGGTTGGGTAGCATATATCAAATCAGCCCGGCATCATAGGTGGATGCTCCCAAGCAGTCTATATATACAATCACAATTAAAGATAATTTCTTTTCTATAAAAAACAAAAAAAGGAAAAAATAGTATTTTATTGATGAATGAGTCCGCCTTGTCGTCCAACATGAGGCGACTGCCCAACAAAGCTTCTTCTAAAGTGTCCGGAGGGTCTCTTGGAGAGCAACTCAATAAACCAGGCTTCGTGTTCTACTTCTTCTTGCATAATTGATTGAGCAATATCATATGTACGGGGATCTTTTCCAGCAGTCATATCACATACTTCACCCCATGAACGGATTGCGCATTGTTCTGCACCCAGTAATACCTCTATTATAGACGTAAGGTTTTCCCAATTATCTGGGAGATATGCATCAGGACAACCTGCCTGATCAGCAAATTTTCTGATATCTCTTGGTAAAGAGCCGCCGAGTTCATACAATCTTGGCACCATCGCTTCAAAATGATTTCTGTCTTCAATCCTCGCTTCTTCGACTATTTCCTTTATACCTTCGCCA
>JAATVL010000271.1 GCA_014523525.1 Nitrososphaerales archaeon TH703
GAAGTAGAAGGTCCTACGGACACAACAAGTAGATTATGGTTTAGCCTATCTTTTAGTGAATCAATCTTATTGTTTGTTTTTGCGAAGTCAAAGAACTCCCTAACTGCTGGAGGGCTTGTAAAAGTGATTGCATCTATAATACCCGTCATTATATCTTCTATGAGTTTTCTAATTTTCTCTTCTGTCGGAGCCACGTAATCATATCCCATTTCCTTTAACATGTTTCCATTTTTTTGTTCAGGACTTATAGAATATGAATATGACGAAAATTCAAACACTTTTGAACCTAACGATTCAAGCTTTCGTTTAAATGAGTCAGAGTAATCACCGTGCCACAGTATTCCAATATTTTTGTTTTTAACATCAAATTTTCTTAGCAGGTCGAATACTCCATCAATCGTATTCATATCAGGAACAAAGTTAGTTGCAACACCAAATTTTCTCAATTCCGCTGCTGGTTTGTTACTTCTTGCTATAATTACAGTATCACGTAACTTTTCAATTACATTATCCAACTCGTGCAATTTATCAACATTTTGAAAAAGAGTGAAGACTCCAACGCCAGTCATAAAAACAAAAAAATGCATTTTCTTGCGACAGACTGTCTCTATAAATTTATTATAGTCAGAAATTAGTGGATTGTTATTTCTAATACCTATAGTTGGGGCTATGTAAGGAACACCTCCGAATTTTCGCACTATGCTCGCAAGTTCAGAGGCTCTTCGACTTGATGTAATGGCTACAGTAATTCCACGTAATGACATGCAACAATCATGTAATATGAGAATAATTAAAACTTCAGGTACGAAGGATTTAATTCAATTTAGACTAGGTCACTTGTAAAGTTTGGTCCGAAAATTTTTTATGATATTTTCTAGAAGTATATATCACTCGATTCCGCTGATGGGAGGATCAGTTTTTGGTTTCTCCAGGCATGGTTTGTACTCTACTTTAACCTCCCATCAGACTCTAAATTGTTAAGTAAGAATCTTTGAAAACACTGATATCTTCTACTTGTGATGAGAGATCAATACGGATCTGGAAATGGAGGATTGTATTGGTATAGTGTTCTCTGTTTGAATACTATAAGTGATGACAGCATGCATCATCTCCAAGTACACCCCCTTTATCCACGTCCGCTGAGAATCTACCATAACGAGTAAAACATCTTAAAACTTGGCAACTCTAAGAACAACTATTCCGAGGAGCACTTTAAGACAGTGGGAACGGAATGTTATGGATGCTAAAAATGGTCTTAATAATTACAAAAATTGCAAAATAGAATTATAATTGTGGAAATTTTTACCTTTTTCGTTTGTTATTTATTGTCTATAGGACATGATTATTAATACAGCTGATGGGTTCGTTGGTTTTTTCTTGGCCAGCTGGCAACGTAGAGATCGCCCTCCCATCAGTTGGCAAGAACATATGCGTCCTGGTGGGCGACCATTTACCAATCTACGATTCATTGTAATAAGCCCACCAGTTTTTAATTATCAAATGGAGATTCTATTCTTTTAACAATATTTTCGTTTATTAACTCTAATTTAATATGTTCATCTTTTACTTGCTCTGTTCTCTCTTAATATCTACATTTGTCTTGCATTGGAGGAATTCCATCAAGAACGGAAGTTTTCTTTTCTATTGAACTTTTGTTGCATTGGACACTTTCGATTTTGTAAGATTGTAATATCCTCCTTTCTATTCTATCTCGCGTTGTCATATTTGGTATATTAATAAAACAGCATAAAAAACTGATTATCTCAATTAAAACTCAGTTTCAATCAGCTACTTCAAAGAATTAGTCAATAAAATTTGAAAAATTATGATTATACCCAATTAAAACGATAATTTTGCCTCCACGTTCTAAAACTTTTGAGGTGCATGGACTTTTCTCTTCATACCCATTATTTGGATCCGTTCGCCCGTCAAATGCCATGCACCTTTTGAAAGAAATTAATTGAATTAAATTAAACCTTTTTGATTTGTAGGATTCCCGAAATTCCATCTACTATTGCTTCATTGTAATTTTGAATTTCCGGAATATCTTGATCTCCACATAGTTCAAGCAGCGGTATATTTGCAATTGCACATCCTGATGCAGTCGTAATATCGGTCCTTGATGTACATATTATACCTGACGGTGATACACCATTGGATTTCAACGCAAAAATCGAATATGCACCTACGCTACTCCCAACCGCGTACGGAAAAACTAAAACATGATCCTTTACAAATTCTCCACACAATTCGTGATTCTTATCAGTTATCATCCCAGTCAAATGATCCACCGAAGATAGGAAGTTGATAGGTTGCTTAGTTACCAGAATGCTTCCAGTTGCCTTACCTCCTACAATTACTTTACATCTTAGAGAATAGCTCATGCGAAGCGTCTTACCTTGTATACTTCCTTATTATGGATCTTAAATCAGTCAAACATACTGATACACCGGAGGATTTGTTGAGATAGTGGGCTGCCTTTACGCTGTTTGTTATTACACCGTCGTATTCTTCATGTGTTAACAGAGGTGACAAACACGTACATGCATCACAGATTAGACTTCCACCCGCATTTTCAAGTCTCTGAGCAATCCCAGAATTAGAAGCTTTTTCGTATAAAGATCGTGGACAGAAGATCATACATTTTTTCGAAAATTTCTTGCCATCTACCATGTTTGATAATAACTCTAATTCATGCGTTCCAAGTTGTGGACTTCCTAGTGCTATTACATCTCCGGATTCAGTAGTATTGAGCTCATCCATTACTGACTTTTCTTCCTCTTTTCCAAATGAAACATTGTTACCGTTTATTTCCTTATTAGAGAACATTCCGCATACGCCCGAAGTTCCCAGTGCAGCGGCTAATGATTTAGTCTTATAGATGTCTATGTTGCTAATTTCAGGACCGAATGAAACACAGCTTTCTTTTATGGATTTGCCAGAAAAATATCCCAATATTCCGTAATCTAGTTCCGTATTGAGCTCTGTTTCTATCTTAATTTTGATTTTAGGATCCCTTATGCTTCTAATTCTAAGATCCGAGTATGGGGCCTTGCCAGTTACCGCACTTGCTAGGGCGCTGAGGGAACTTTCTTTGTTGGTATGTAAACCAAATACTGAATTTGCCATTACTGCTGCGTTACTTTCTGCAAAACTAACATTATGTCCCCTATCTGGTAACTGAAATAATTCGTAAGGAATACATGAGAATGAAGGAACAGACCCCATTTTCTCATATGCTTTGACTATTTCCATCTGTTGTCTTTTGAAATTGTTAGATAGGTTATTCTGTTTGTGACTGTCATATCCCATCGGATTTATTGTAGTAGGAACTAAAAAGCGCATTTCTTCACTATTTTTTGTAAGAAATTTGACTCCTGCGTCCCCTATTGTGTTGTAATTTACACCAGAAAGATGGACCCAGTCTACAGGAATTAATCTTTCTGCATTGGTTGCTTTACCTATTGATAACAATATCTTATATGCTATTGAAAGAGCTTGACCGTGCTTTTCATCTAACGCATCCTCTTCCTCTCTAGTTAAGTGCACAAACATTATGATGCCACTGGACTATAATAATCATGAGTGCAAATTCACAGTAATCTGTATTGACAGTAATCCCTATTTCACAAGCTATTGAATAGAATAAATAGAGATTGTTATCACCATATTGACATGGAATGTGCAGTATATGATACATATGTAACAAAAAGAGATGGAAAGACTATGCACTTTGACGTCATAGTGGACTCTTCAACTCCCCATGAAAAAGCATTAGAATATGGAAAGGAATACCTAAAAGACGCCGGTCAAGAAGGTCAAAAAATGACTCAAGAGGAATGTCAATTTTGTCATGTGCAAGAAGCACCAAAGATAGTTGAAGAGAATATACAACAAAACGGCTACTTTATACAAAAGATGGAAGGATGTCCGTAGAAAATAAAACCCTTTCGCTTCTTATTTTTTCTGCTTTCATTTAGTCTGGCCAAATTGCTTTATCACTAGATTAGCCATTAACATGTTAAATTTTGCAAGATACAATTAATTAATTAATTAATTATGAATTAAAGCTTATTCGGATTATTTCCTAATTTCATTCTTTGTCGTAGAGAAAGCACGATACATTATGATTTTGTTCTTTACTTTCCAATTGTGGTTCTTTTTTACATATTTCCATACTATATGGACATCTATTGAAAAATTTACAACCACTTTCTGCAGGTGCTGAATCAAAATTTTTTATTCTAATTACCTTTTCTTTGTCGATATTCTCAAATTTAGGTTCGGAAATGGCATCCAACAAAGCCTGAGTATAAGGATGAAGTGGATTAGACAGTACCCTGTCTATTGATCCACTTTCAACAATCTTGCCAGCATACATGACAGAGATTTCGTCTCCAATGTCTCTTGATGTTGTCAAATCATGTGTAATGTAAAAAACCGTAATTTTACGATTAACGCTTAATTGCTTTACTATCTGGAGTATCTGTCCTCGAATTGAAACATCAAGCATAGAAACAGGCTCATCTGCTATAATTAATTTTGGTTCAATAACAAGTGATCTGGCAATAGCAACTCGCTGTCTTTCCCCACCAGATAACATATGAGGATACTTTTCTGCAAATACTGCGGATGGTTTAAGGTTCACATCATCCAAAACGGCAAGGATCTTTTTAATTCGTTCTTCATTTGAGTAGTCTTTATAAAAAATATCAATTGGTTCTTTTATGATATCAAAGACTTTCATTAGTGGATCAAGTGAACTATACGGATCTTGATGAATCATTTGTGCCTGTTTGCGAAAATTTCGAAGTTCTTTGCCTGTTTTTCTGGTAATATCACTGCCATTGAAAATAATTGAACCTGAATCTGGATCGATTGCGCGCAAGATTATTCTAGCCAACGTAGTTTTGCCAGAACCTGATTCCCCTACCAAAATGGAAACTCGTCCTTCTGGAATGTGTAGACTGACACCATCTAATGCTTTTTTATAATATTTTTTTCCACGATTCATAAAAGAAAATACATTTGTCTTAAGCGGGAAATATTTTTTGACATCCTGCACTTCTAAAATGTTCCTCAAAAACTGTGAATATTGACAACAAGATGTAATTTAAACGATTTGTATCTCCAATAGTATATTATATCTAATTAATTATTTAGACTTATTCGCAGTTTCAATAAAGTTACCATGACCAATATATGATTGATCTACTATCCCATCCTCCATAACTATCTTCCCTCTCACGATAGTAAAAATTGGCCATCCTCTCAGTCTCCAACCATCATAAATAGTATAGTCAGAATGGGAATTTAAAATATCGGGACTTACGATTTGTTCTTTTTCTAAATCCACAATTGTTAGATCGGCATCAGACCCTTCCATTATTGTCCCTTTTTTTGGAAATAGTCCAAAAATTCTTGAAGCATTCGCGCTACAAATTTCAGATATCCTAATAAGATCGACTCTTCTCTTATTTACACCCTCACTTAACATTACTGGAAGCATTGTTGCTAATCCTGGAAAACCTGAGAGAGCATTCCAAAAATTCCCGTTTGCCTTTTTTCTCTCAAAATCATTGGCAACGTGGTCCGTTCCTATAGTATCAATTATGCCCAATCTTATGGCATCCCATAACTTTACAAGATTTCTTTTTGATCTTAGAGGAGGGACCACTTTCCCCATGATATTATCATAATCAGTACTATGTGTTAAATAATGAGGACATGTTTCAATCCAAATTTTTAGGTTTTTATATAATCTTTTATTTCGGTAAATTTCATATAACGCCTCTGCTGATCCTATGTGAACAAAATACAGATTTGGCTCAAAATTCGATGCAATTTTCATTATCTTTCTTATTGAATAGATTTCTGATGATTCTGGTCTCAATGATGACCATAAGTTGAGGAGGTCTGAACTGACATGTTCATTCAACTTGCGCATCTCTTGTATGTTTTTGGAACATTGTGCATGGTCCTCTGCGTGTACTAGTATTATAGAACTTAACGCTGAACCTTTCCTAATTATCTCAGTGAGTAGTTTATCGGTCATATCTACTTCAATTTCTTTTAGTGATATATCACCGGGATTGAGATCAAGCAGAATTTTTTTAAGGTCAGATCCTAAATTCATATAAATTTTAAAAGAATTAATTCCTATCCTTTTCAGGTAACTCATATCGTTAACTTGGCTAGGTTCAAGAATAGAAGCATGTACTGCATAATCGGTTATATGAGTATCCTTGCTTACAAGGAGATGGTTGACAATTTTTCTATAGGTGCCGTCAAGTCTAATCATTCTCATTATTGTTGTTACTCCGCCTGTCACAGCGGAGGCCGATTCGGTTATTGCAGCACTGTTTATGGGTGTATAAACTCCGTAATGAACATGGGGGTCAATAATACCTGGGAGAATGTATTTGTTCTCTGCATTAATTATTTTATTTGCGGTAACATTTTTAATTGTTTTCTTTAATGCTTTTATCTTTCCGTTTTCAATAAGAATATTGGTATTAACAATACCATTGAAGGGAATAATCGCATTTCCATTTTTGATAAGAATGTCGCAAGTATTATTCAAAATATCATGAATATGTCAATTAATATTAATTTAATCTTTTGTAACTCGTAATATGATTTTAAAGTTCATCTAATATAGTCCAATCCTTAAAGTGATCACGAATGGGTTCTATTGCTTTATTCAAATAAATGGAAACGGTGTCTTTCAAATCTTTAGGGTGTATCTTTTTCTGATTGTAGTCATGTTCAAGATTCA
The DNA here is from genome assembly GCA_014523525.1 of Nitrososphaerales archaeon TH703. GTDB lineage: Archaea > Thermoproteota > Nitrososphaeria > Nitrososphaerales > Nitrososphaeraceae > TA-21. Next base: position 6,779 of record JAATVL010000271.1, read on the forward strand.
TATAATTATCATAAACTATATTTCCACCATATTTGCTAGGTCTGTCAATCTTAAATTGTGAGAATCTGTGGAAAATCACATACTTTATGATCTCTAATATAGGATTGTTTTCTGATACACCAATAGGACAATAAGCTCTAGATATTTTATTTTTAATCATACTATCATCATCGTGAATCGATATGCCACCCATTTGATTAGTTTTGCTCATTTTACTTGAAATCCTGTAATCATCTTGGTCAGTCCCATCCAGAACAAATTTTGATGGTTCACTGAGGCCAGGGAGTAAATGATGATGTACGGAAACTGGTACTTTCCATCCCAATTTTGGGAAAATTTCTCGTACGAGCATGTGAATTTTTCTTTGATCCATTCCTGCGTGAACAATGTCCAAATCTAATGCCTTAATATCTGCTGACTGCATTGAAGGATACATCAATTGCGAAAAATCAAGTTTCTCTTTTTCAGATCTACCCATAATAGTCAGCGCTCTTAGCGTTCGAGATAGTGTCATATGTTTACTAAAGATCATAAAATTTTTCCAATATTCGTCATAATTATCATACAGCGTTGATCCTAAAATGATTTTTACCCCTGGACAAAAAATTTTGAAAGCCTCACTATAGTATTTGGAAACCTCAATTATTTTTTCCCAATTATTGTCTAACTTATTATTAATGTACGTGTGCCAATCGGCAAGAAATACGTTACAATCAACACCTGCCTCAATGAAATCATTTATTTTGTAACCAGTCAGAATTAGGCTTCCCAAATGAAGTTTTCCAGAAATTTCTAGACCAATGTAGTGGCGAGGTTTTGAATTAGTTTCGAAAATTTGCCTTAGTTCATTTAACTCAACAACCTCTTGGGTAGGTTCTTTCAAAACACGTGCAATCCTGCTTTCGACATCCATGAGCTAGGTAAAGATATAGATCGGAATTATTATTTTTACCTCTGTAATTACAGTCTGAAATCGTAATTTTAATTCCTTAATATTAATATGTGATAAAGAAGTATGATGTAAGGTGAAAATTAAAGATCTTTTTGGCGGCGAAATAGTTGGTACGGGTTCTGATTTTATAGTAGTTCTTAAAGGTAAAGACAGGCTTTTGTTACAATTCACCTCTCACAATATAATAAAACTAAAAAAAGAGGCAACACCATATGGCTCATCAATATAGGAATATTTTATCCATTTTCACTACAATCTGACTATTTTTGATAAAAAGTTAAATTTAGTAACGTACAAACTTGCACCAATTGACATCAAAAGTTACAACTGAAGTCTTAGAGAAAGGAACAAAACAAGTAAAAACTATTTTACAAATAGCTCAAAAACAAAAAACAAAAATCCGTTATGATAAAAAAGCAGAATCAGAATTTTTTGTCGATAATTCTGCTCTTGCAGGTTTTACTGGCGAACGGATTCTCTATATGTCAGTGAGAGAATTGATTGAAAATTCATTGGATTCCTGCGAAATAAATCACATATTACCAGTTATTCATTTAAGACTAAAGCTGCTAGACGGGCTGAATGATCTGTGGACTATATCCTGTAAGGATAATGGCATTGGAATACCATCGGAGAAAGTTCCTGTCGCTGTTTGCTCATTCTTAACTTCTGGAAAATATGTTGAAAAGCAACAAAGGGGTCTATTTGGAGTTGGTTTGAAGATGATAGCCGCATTTTCAACTAAAGATACAGATCATCCTCTGAGGGTATGGTCCAAATCAGAAGAAGAATCACAATGCTATTTTGATCTCAGAACGGATATTGGAACAAATAAACCAATCACTCTTTTTAAAAAGAATGTCAAGAATGATGAATCACAAATCGAAGGTGACTCTGGTTTTAAAGTTGAAGCCGTACTGCGTGCAAAATTATCTCCTGTAACAAAAAATAAAATCTACGACTATGTCAGTCAAACAAGCATCGTAAATCCATATGCAATCATTACATTTGAAACAGATGAAGGAAAGGTAACGTTTAAAAGAAGAACAGAGATCATGCCAAATCCTTCAAGGGAAGTATTACCACATCCCTATGATATGGATCTTAAAACTCTAAAGAAAGCTATTTTAAATTTTATGAATCAAAAGACGACTCTGCAGGGTATACTTTCTAATTCATTTCAAAAAATGTCTAATGATAAGGCTAAAGAAATTATTACAAGGGCTGGATTGCCCATAAAACCGGCAGACAAATATGACGAACACGAATTGATTAAGGTGGTAAATGTTTGCAAACATACGAAATTTCAGTCCCCAAATACAGACCATTTGAGCCCGATAGGGGAAAAAATTCTTACTGTTGGAATGACATCTGAATATTCAATTATTCTAAATAAGGAAACAGGGAACTCTGGAAGTCAAACTCAGCTATCTGCCAAAATATTAAAACCAGCATTAACGGCTTATTCTTCAAGAATTTGCATTGTGAATAATAGGCCAACAATTGTAGAATGTGGAATTGCTTATGGAGGGGATATTCCCTCATTCAAACTCTTTAGATTTGCCAATAAAATTCCCCTTCTATATGATGAGGGTTCTGATGTTGCACGAGAAGTAATTTCTGAAGTGGGAATAAATAAAATGGGAATTTCAAAAAAGGAAGTTAAGGAACAATATTCTCATGTAGAAACAAAATCTGACAGGACCGTAGAATATCTTCCAATCCACATTTTCTTTCATATTTGTTCAACAAAGATACCGTATAAAACTGCAGGAAAAGAGAGCATCGCTTCAGAAGGCGATCTGAAAAAATATATGAAATCATGCTTATCAGATCTTTATAGAAAAGTAAGTGCTCAAATTAGAAGAGAATTAAAGTTAAAGGAGGACGAAAATAAACTAAGGCTCTACAAACATTATATTCCATTCATAATAGATGCGATATCAGAATCAATAAAAATTGATTCAAAAAAGCTATCCATAGCATTTCAAAATTTGGCAGAAAGATACGTTAGTGGAGAATTAACAAATATTACTAAACAAATCTTTCCAGATTCGAACCAAAAAAGAAACCAAATCAACAATAAAAAGAACAACGATAAAAAGAACACTGTTAACAACGATAACGGGAATGAAAATAACCTAAACAAATTTGATACGCGAACTAGTGTCCCAAAACATGGTAACAAAACTAAGCTAGATAAAATTAACATACACCGCAAAATTACTAAAAAATAAGATGTAGATTTTCATGGCTCCAAAAGATAGACGACATCAAGAAATAAATAATAAAATCAGGAAAATAATGAAAAATGTCGGTGATGATATTCTTATTCAGGGTATTATGCCAAGTCTTGAAATTCCAAAAGTTGGGTATGATAACACTGTCTGGTCAGATGAGAAGAGAATGCTTACCATAGGTAACAAGACAGTTCAGATTGGCCCTAATAGTTCAAAAAAAATACCAACATTTGCACAATATTTAGTCATGGCAAATGCTATAAGAAAATTGTTAGACGAAGAAATGGAAAGTACAATAAGAGGTATGTACTATGCCACCCTAAGCACTGTGGGTGATGAAAAGAATCAACAAAAATTCTGGAGTGGCCAGGATGATTCTGATGATGCAATAAAAGCAATTGAGCTCTTGACAAATGTTCCACGAGAGGAATTTTCTGTTACTTCCAAACCTAAAGGAATGATTTCAGGGCCCATAACTCTTAGCGTTGGAGGAGATTTGATTGATTGTAATCTTGGAAGTAGGGCAACATCCCAACTAATTCCTACAAATATTCGAGATCTTGAAATTGTAAAGGTAAAAGCAGATTTTGTGATGGTCGTTGAGAAAGATACTGTACTTAATAATATAAGAAAATCAGGTTTTATACAAAAATACAATGCGATACTGCTAACAGGATCAGGAGAGCCAGATCGGGCTACAAGAATGATGGTTAAAGTGCTAAACGAAAAGTGGAAAAAGCCAGTAGTTATTTTTGCTGATGCTGATCCATGGGGGTTGGGCATTGCATTACGATACAAAATTGGGAGCGAATCTTTAAGTTACGATAGTGACAGATTGGTAACACCAAACTCAAAGGTCCTAGGAATGATGTTTTCCGATATTTATGAATATAATATACCAAAGGTCGCTAGACTTGCTGCTACTCAAGAAGATCTAAACAGGGCAAATGATATGAAGAAAAAACCATGGCTCCAGGATAAACGATGGAAGAGAGAATTGAATTTGTTTCTAGAGCACAAAGAAAAATGTGAATTGGACGCTTTTTTCAAATATGGATTCAAGTATTTAGCTGATACTTATTTACCAAATAAATTGAGAGAAGCAGGGGTCATCTAGACTGATATATCCTGATAATTATTATCAGTACATCTATCAGAATCTTATCAAGTTAGTGGATCATTAGCCTTTACATCTTGCAAACTATATTTGGTTGATGGTCCCAAATAGAGACTAGCCTTATTATTACTATTTTTGGACTGGATTATACTAAGGTATGCTACATAAATAAATCCAATAGTTTGTAATGCGATTAGAGGAACAAATATGGGATTCCCAGATAACAAAGATATGGCTATTGTAACGCACCCATAAGCACCAAAAAAGATCTCCAATAAAGTAGTTTTAGTAAATGGTAGAACGTATTTGTTATTTTTCCAATCTTGATTTTTTTCCATTATTCCAAATTTTGGTGTTCTTAAGAATTCATTCCTTCTTCCAAACAAGGCGTCAAATATAGCCACAGAATTGTTAATGGAAATTCCAGTTGCATAAAAGATCATGAACAAGTACTGAAGTGCTTTTGTTCTCCAATTCTCACGCCAAATTTTTCTAATCATTATCATATATGTTACTGGTCCCATTAGAAGATATATAACGAGCCCAATTGCTGGTGCCCAAGCAGTATCAGATATCTGATAATTCGTCAGCAGCAGAATGGGAAATATGAGGAATTGTATTAGAAATAGGGGATTAATAATGTGCTTGGTTAATTGAATGAATATCTGAATTTTAGTATCTATCGGAAGTTTTCTATGAAATAATAGAATAATCAAAAGTTTCTTTGCTACTTGTACGGAACCTTTTGCCCATCTGAATTGTTGGCGCTTTGCAGCATTCATTTGGACAGGGAGTTCAGCATTTACAACTAGATTCTCGTCAAACATACACTTCCAACCTTTCATCTGTGCACGAAAGCTCAAGTCTAAATCTTCAACGAGCGTGCTGGTATGCCAACCACCTGCATCTTTTATACATATTGTCCTCCAGATGCCAGCTGTTCCATTAAAATTCATAAAAAGGTGTGTAAGGCTCTTCGCTTTTTGTTCTATAAAAAAATGAAAGTCCAAAGATACCGCTTGAGCTTTTGTCAATATTGAATACATTTCGTTAATGTGACCCCACCTTGCCTGAACCAGTCCTATCTTTGAATCGTCAAAATAGCTTAGGGCCTTTCTTAAAAAATCACTTGCAGGAATAAAATCTGCATCGAATATGGCAATAAATTCGCCCTTGGCAAATTTCAATCCTTCTTTGAGAGCTCCAGCTTTGTAGCCAGATCTATTTACCCTGCGAATAACGGTTATACTGAATCCTACCTTATTATATTTATCAACTAAAGTTCCAATAATATCTGAAGTTTCATCATCTGAGTCATCAAGGACTTGTATTTCCAACCGTTCTTTTGGAAAATCTAACCTACAGATTGCATTAATTAGACGAGCAGCGACGTATTTTTCATTGTAAATCGGTAACTGAATCGTTACTAACGGACAAGTTTTAACATTATAATTCATTTTCTTTTTAATTTTGTGAGTTTCTGAATTCCTTATTGACATGTAACTCAGATAATTAAAATTCAAAGTGTAAACTGTCATTATCCAAGCTATTGCCATCAAAATGCAGTACAAAAATCCGCTAAATTCTGATATTATCTTCTATCACTCCCCATTGTAAAAATATACAAGTAAATATTTATAGGTTCACTGTAAATCTAAGAATCCTATTGATTTCTTTGGAATATCTTTACGCACTGTGGAGGACAAACATTTTCACAAGCCATACAAAAAATGCAGTCTTTTTCTCTAATCATGAATGGTTTTTTTTCTGAAGCAGGATGTCCTGGTGTATCTAGCCATTCAAATACATTTACGGGACAAGCTTCAATGCAGGCACCATCAGCAATGCAAATATCGAAA
>JAATVL010000272.1 GCA_014523525.1 Nitrososphaerales archaeon TH703
ACCAAATAGCCTGTCGGACTCTTTACCTTAATAATAACTTCTGAACCCAGTCGTTTGATATCAAAGTCTTGCTTTTCAGTATAAGGAACCTTAACTGAGATTCTTAGATTTTTGGGAGGCTGGTCGATGATAGAGTATGGTTTACCGGTATAGAATATCTTTGATGGATCGTCCTCCCCAAATATAATGTCAGCATTAACGCGTAACATTTCTATTCCTGCAAGTTCAGTACTATGAAGAGGCACCTCTCTAATAGGAAGCGGATAAAAATTTGATTTGGCTTCCCTGACTTTAGTGTGTTGAAATTTTATCCAATTAGTATAAAATTCATTTGACTTGACTTCAGTATATTTATCAGGCCAAATCTTATTAATTACAGCTAGATCAGTGTTAATTCCGTACAGGCTAGCAGCCATGAAGGCCCTTTTGGCATTTTCTATGCTGAATGAATCCGGATTTGCAACCAATCTTAGGGTTGTTATACTGTTGTCTTTAATTATATCTGAAAGCTGGTTAAGGCTCTTGAATAAGTCCTTCTCGTAGCGTAACAATTTACTTGGAATAGAAATCCCAGAAAAAGCCTGAAAAATTTCCGTAAAGCCAGAAAAAGCGCCTAATAAACTAGTGACTCGATTACTAATCTTACTAACAAGTTTCGGAAAATAAAGATATCTCAGCGCTTCACCTGATGCAGGCATATCCAGAACCACAACCTCGTGTGATCTGAGACGCATGACTTCCTCAACTTTGAGAAGAGAAAATAATTGTGTCATTCCAGGCATCATTGCAATCTCATAGGCCAGTATTTCATCGATACCTTTAGATGAAAACATAGAAGCCATATAAGAAATAATCTCACGGTATTGTGTATTCATCTCGAGTGTTGGGTCGATTTGTAAGGCCTGAAGACAGGGAAATACTTCTATTGTGTGATTATCATTACTATTTCTGGTAATCGTGCTATGTAGCTGAAACGCATCGTTTAAAGCATGAGCCGGATCGGAAGAAATAATTAATGTATTGTATTTTTTTTCAGCTAGCTTAATAGCAGTTGAACAGGAAATTACTGTTTTACCGGTTCCACCTTTACCCGTGTATATAAGAAGTCTCATTGATTCCGTTGTACATTTTGGATAGTTCGTATATAAATCTCCTTTTACTCTCAGAGCAATAGGAAAAAGAGGCTGACTACTACTATAGCCTTTGAAAGTTAACTCGGTCTCTTTAAAGAGATCAGATTCACTTATATCTCTTTATTGATGCTGCTTATCATACCGTAATTTTAATATCATGAGAATAATATTTAGAATAAATCCTGAAGCGTTAGTGACAATTATTATAGGATCTTTTCTTATTATGCCATATACTACCCATAAGAACATTCCACTTGCGATAAGTCCCATTAAATAGATTGATACATCCGACATCCTCTTTGTTTTATAGGCCTTGTGTAGTTGAGGAATGAAGGAAGATAGGACTAATGTTCCAGCAATAATACCGATAACGTCAGCGAAGTAAACAAAATCTTCCAACTATATGAATCACGGAAGGATTAGAAGACCTAAAATAATATAAGTGATATTAGAAATTCAAATATCTTCCACCTGAATACTCAGTCATAAGTCTTCGGTTTGGATCCGAATTGTTAACAATACGCATCCCGACGGGCTCATAAGAACTGTAGCAAGAACCAGATTTCACTAGGACAATAAAGTTTTCTAAAGAACTCTCATAGAGACGATAGAGGTTTGCTTGTGATTGATAATGATAAATAAGATAAATAAAATAAAATTAAAAAATTTACTTTGGGGATAACTCTTAAACAGCTTTTCCAAATGAAGACCGAGTCCAGCACGTCACTATGAAAGTTAATTATATAAATTATCTCCTGGTTCTTGCCCCAGTTCATTAATTATAATATGCTAAAAAATACAACTAGAAAAATCTAAATTTAATATATGAAACTAGAAGGAGGACTGCATTTATTAGCGTAGAAAACGTATTAAATAACATGGCCACACCTAATGAAGAATCAAACAAAGAAACGATAATTGAAGTCCTTGATGATTCAGAAGAACCTGAAAGTTCAGAAGAACAAGAACCAAGAAAATCAGATGAACCTACGACAACAACACCAGAGGAACATGATGTGGCAGTTGAGGGACAGCAAGAACAGAAGGCCGATTCGACAAAAGAAGAAGAGGTAAGACTGGAACCACAGATGGAAGACAGCTACAGAAAGCTATTTAACCAGTTTACAGAACACTTTAACTTCAGCAAGTTAGCGACTGATAAGACAACCAACACATTAGAGCAAATTCAAAAAACCTTAACACAAATTGATAAAATATCCGTAAGTAGTAAGAAACAGAATATGGTCATAAAACAATTGGTTGATCAGGTCGCGGCTATAGATAAGCAACTAGAGAAAATAAACAAAACCATAGCCCGGTTAGAAGGTACTCCGACCACACTCAGAAAAAAAGTTAGGAAGATTAAAAAGAGATCATGACAATTACTATAACGGTATTAAGAATAGCTTTTACTAAAGAACTAAAAATTATTTACGGAAGCAGAGGAACACGCCCATTGTCCCCTGTTAACAGTGGAGATCAACAGTAACATCAAGTTATGATACTATATAGGTCTACCGTAATCCAGATTCTCCAGATTCCTCCTTTTTGGATCCGCGCTGTTAACAGCAATGGTTCCCGACGGCTCCAGACTTATGATAACGATATAATGATTATCTTCCCGAAGAAGTGATGAAATTGTATCTTGAATAAATGTGGCGATTTCAGATTTCAGATTGTAGCAAAAGAAGTAAGCCGTAACATATGATTTGTAGTATCCTGTACGGTAAGGGCTTTTTTCGGCCAGCTCCATTTTTTGGCCTTTCCCATAATTGTGTGAATTATTATCGGTACAAAAAATAAATACTCATACTCATATAATTATGAACTTATTCAATTAAGTAAAGCTTCATTTTCCCTGATTGCATTAGCGATCCGACGTGACGTGATTATACATAGTTATGCTATTCGATTCCTTCATATAACTTGGCGCCGCGATGCAGTCTAAAAGCAATTTCAAACATCTGACCCTGACGGCGAACTGTGGGGGAATGTGCGGCTAAATAGCGCGCAGCGGCGACCAGAATAGAAGATTGATCAAGGAGGGATACTTTTGTTTGAAGGATGGACTTCCATTGCCCGAATGCCGCTTCGATCATCTGAATAGAGTGGAAATTTCTATCTTCTCTTAACAGGGCGTTACCCAGTACAGCGAGGAGTCGCTCTTGATCTCCTCCTGAAGTAACATACCTTGTTACTACTTCAGCCGCATCGCTCAATTGCTGTCGTTTGTCTAGGACCTCTAGGAATTTCTTCGCCAGAATATCAGGCTCTTCAGTATTGTCCTGTGCTGCCGATGCTGGGATGGGAGAAGGAGGGACGTTAAGAAAACGAATAAGGTACACACTCATAGCTACGTCAAACACTGCACGCAAAAGTTCGACTGAAGAAAGTCTATGCAGGCTCCGTTGCACTGCGTGCGAAAAGGTGTACGTATGGAGAGCAGTATCCCAATCAGAAAATTCATTTGAAGTTCCAAAGTATACTATGCGCAAGATTGAAGCGTACTCTACACACACTGCTAGTTCCTGTTCTGTGGCACCATTACGGATTGCATTCAGCAGTATGTCTGCTATTTGGTCAGGCTTGTCTCCAAGAAGTGTATCTATAAATGATTTGTCAACCTTCCAACTTCCTCGTTTTTTCCTGCCTAATTCTAATGAGCTGGGGATTTCTTTGAAT
>JAATVL010000273.1 GCA_014523525.1 Nitrososphaerales archaeon TH703
GATGCGAATCTTGTTAAATACGTGAAAGGTAGCGCTGTAATGAAATTAACAACTGAAGGTGAAAAAATAGGAGAACAAATGATAAGGAATACAAGACTTTTAGAAGTAATGAAGAAAGAGGCCTTAAAAATTGAAATTGATGAAGAGATGGTGTGCGGAATAGAACATCACATGAAAGAGATATTTACTGACGCGTTATGTACCTTATTAAAGCACCCGAGGTTATGCCCACATGGTTATGAAATTCCTTTGGGGAACTGCTGCAAAGTATAAATTTATGAATTTGTATAAATTTCCAATTTTGAAGATTGTGGACAATTTCTTATTATTTTTGAGAGCGAGAGATTAGTGTATGTCAACTGAATATAACGAATCTTGGACTATGTTTAGAGGAAATATAAAGAGAACGGGTTCAACAAAAACAAAACCCTTAATTAAACCGTTACTTTACTGGACGATAGAGCTAGGTCCGGTGATATCTTCTCCGGTTTTTGAAGGAGGTTTACTGTACGTTGCTACATTAACTGGACGTATATTCTGTTTGGATATACCAAAACGAAAGATAAAATGGCATCACAATATTGGCAGTCCTATTGTTTCATCTCCGTTAATTTTAGATGAGATGGTAATCTGCGCTACGTTTGATTCTTGGATAAGTAATGACAATTCTGAAAATAACTCAATTTTTTCACTTGATAAAAATGATGGTAGTATGATCTGGAAGCTTCAGACTACCTCAGATATTTTTTCATCGCCATGTCCTATAGGAAAAAATTTAGTTTTGGGATCAATGGATCATAGTTTGTACTTTCTCGGCCAAAACGGAGATATAAATTGGAAATATGAAACCAGCGGTCAAATTTGGTCTTCTCCATCATGCTTTGATAATGTAATATACTTTGGATCAGATGATGGTTTCATTTACTCGGTCGATTCAGACGGTTCTCTAAGATGGAAATCAAAGTTGAATGGTAAAGTACGTTCATCGTCGCCATGTCTATCAGATGGTTTAATTTTTATTGGTACACATGAAGGTGGAATATATTGCTTAAGCAGTATTGATGGTACTATAAAATGGAACAAAACTGTCTTAAAGCCGGTTTTATCATCTCCACTCTTGGTAAGAGATAGGATCATATTTGGTACTTCAGATTGTCGACTTTATTGTTTCAACCTAGCTGGTTCTAAAACATGGCAATTTGAAACGGCTGGAAAAATTTGGTCTTCACCTTCAGCTAGCGAATATGATAGGCTACTATTTTTTGGAAGTTTAGATTCATTTATCTATGGCATAAATTTCTACACGGGAAAGCAGGAGTGGAAGTTTCCTACAATGGGAAGCATTGATTCTTCTCCATGTTTGTCAGACGGAATGTTATTTGTTGGTTCCAGAGACGGTATTTTATATTGTTTTGAAAGGTATAGAGAACCTGCTTATATTCGTTGAAATACAAAAGGAACTTTATCGGGCAAATTCAAAAATGGATTCTCATTTTAATTAATATTATTCGTGGCATTTATCTTGAATATTGTACCATCACTTTTATAGTTAGATAGAACGTACAAGTTGCCATCAGGATCCAATTGAAGATCGGTGAACTCAATTTGGTAGAATTCAAATAGACAGGACTGAAGAAATTAGAACTTGGGCTAATAAGATGAATGAAGTAAAACAGAATGAAAAAGACGCCAAAATAGCAATAGTAGCAGCCAATAACCACTATGGAGGGTATGGACCTGGAACTGTGGATATCTTTAGAGAGAATATGGACATGCAAAAACTATCTTTTAATAATGTGGATATTGCAAAAATAGATCGACAATTAGAATTAGAGAGTAGATTTAACGTCAGCGATAGAAAACAAAGTAATAAAGGAAAGCAGACAACTCTGTCAGGTTTCGTTAATTAAATATACATAAATTTCCTTAACTTAGTAAATAAGTTTATGATAGTTTTCTTTGTGTTTATACTAGTCAAGTATTGGAGGTTCCCGTTTCATAAGAAACCTACCTAGAATTCAACTATACGTTACTATGACAACAGATAAGTAAGAAAAAAACAAAATATTTAGAAAATGAATATGGATTTAGATAAGAAAATCCTTCTCTCGTCATTTCTATTCATTGCCCTAAATATCCTGGTCATTTTATCCAGCAATTATGCGATCGCTGCAGAGAATTTCACAATTATTGCAAATATAGATCTAACTACGATACCGAATCCTGAAAAGTTGAAAGTTTTAGCGTTTGCAAACGGAGAATCTGCTGTTAAATACATTGAAAATCTAAATGACGTAAAATCAAAGTCAATTTCAATACCATTTACTTTTGAAAAAACAAATGATTTTGTTACGGTGGGAGTAAATGATGAGTATTTTGTATGTGCTTATGCCCTTAATGCGACAAATGAAATGAAATCTTATTCTTGCATGGAGGGTAATATTGAACAACCAGATGGAAAAAACATAGCAAACATAGGTTCGGGGCCTAAGAAAACCTTGTCCACTGGGTCGTTCCAAATAGTAGAGTTTGGAGGGAAGCCTGACACAAAGAATGTAAAGATTAACATCTTGGTACCGCTGTCCGATAGAAAAAATGTCGAAAATATTAAAGTAGTAGCCATGGATAAGGGTGAATTCAAGTCCAAATCTGTAAATGCAGGAGAATTACTAAGAAATTCAACAGGCAATACGATAAAGTTTGCTTTTGATTTTGTCAGGGAAAGCGGTATCGGACAGATACAAGAAGGTGATATGTACTTTGCCTGTGTTTCTGCAAATGAATTAAATCCTCCAGAAGGAACGGAGTGCGAGCATAAGTTAACAAAAATAATCAGCCGGGAAAACAACTTATACGCCAGGTAAGTCATCTGTCACGATGGGATCTATAGTGATTAAAAAAATATTCTGGCTATAACAATTGTATTATTGTCTTTCTCAGTAATTAGTATAAATTACATATCGTTAGTAAACGCAGATAGTGATTACTGCTACGACCAAGTTGGTGATGGTCATCATTGTTTTGAAAGCTATAGAGCCCTCTTATATTCGGTAAAATGCGAAACAACTTTATCGGCCAAATTCAAAAATAGATTCTCATTTTAATTAATATTATTCTTTGCACTAATCTTGAATATTGTACCGTCACGTTTATAGTTAGATAGAACATACAAATTGCCATCAGGACCGACTTGAAGATCCGTAATTACTCCAAAATTTCTGCCGAAAATTACGCTGTTCGTTTCATAATTGGTATCGGCTTCCTTATCCGACAGCGGACCAGAGAGTACTAGATGTGTCCTTGTCTTGTCTAACGCAAAATTAAAAATAGTGCCGTTTTTTACGCTGCCCACTAATAGAGTGTCTTTATATTTTGGTCCAAGATTGTCTGTATGTAAAAATAGAACTGAGGTAGGAGCTACGGTATCTGTCCATACAAATTCTGGATCTCTGTATGTACCCTTTCCTCCAAAATCCTCCAAGTTTTCTTTATTAAACCCTGGCGTCTCATTAGAGAAACCGATTACTTCCTTCCATCCACTATTAAATCCTGGTAATGCAATGTTAATTTCATCATCAGTGCTGCGACCATTTTCTGTTTCCCAGAGATTACCTGTTAGCGCATCAAATCCTATGCCAAAACTGTTTCGTATACCGTACGCATAATACTTGTTCAATGGATCCTCGTCTCCAAGTAATCCCTTATTACCAACAACTCCGCCATCAAAAGTAATTCTAAGTACGCCACCTCTACCATCAGGAGGAGGACCATTTTTATTATTCTGAGCTTTAGTAATATAGGATTGATTTTGCACATAATTTAAGTTACCAATAACGAGATACACACTTTTTTTATCAGGCCCTATCTTTAACACTCCTCCATTGTGAGAAGGTCCGGGTATTGTAGGAAGGTCCAAGAGTAATTTTGGATTTATCAACCTACCGTTATCATATTCATATCTATAGAGGCGATTTCCCAAAACTTTACCCCCGTCAACATTCTCAGTTTCAGTGTAGAACAAGAATACATATTTGGGCTTATCTGAAATTGCAATGCCCAACAATCCTCTTTCACTTACATTTGCTACGTTCACATCCAAAACGGTTCCACTAACTGTACCATTTTTAACTTCCTTTACTTTTCCCGTATTTTTTTCAATAACCAGGATGTCATCTGGTCCTAGAAACCCCATTCCAGTTGGAAACTTTAATCCATGAGGAGCAGATACCTGAACTTGCAACCCCGTATCATTTACTTGAGGAATTACCGAATTTTTACCAGTTTGACCAAATACGTTGATACTTTGACCAATTAGAAAAAATGATATAAAGCCAATCAGAATTGTGATGGAAATTAAGCAATTGTACTGCAGAGACGAAATTTGCAAGTCGAGATTACAGGAAATTACTGATTTAAATTATTTATTAACTTTTACTATAGAGATAAACTACACTTAATTAAATAACCGATGAGATTTAGATTAAATTATAACATACAGATTAGAGATGGTAAATTTATTGTCTAATTGTAAACAGCTGCTCTTCGCCCATATTTTCTCAACTGAAAGGAAATGAATTATCATAGTCATGTTATACATAGAACAAGATAAATCCAAATGAATCTCATATTGATAATATGTAATGAGCTTATTAATACTAGTTGAAATAATTCAAATTTTCTTCAGACTCACGACTCTAAATTGAGTTAAAGACTAATTAACTATATTTTCTCAAGTTCTTATGTTACAATACAGGCTGTGCATCTAAAACTAGAAATTTTATTATTAAATGCATAAGTGCCATTCTAAGTAACTTTCTTATTTAATTAGCGTCTTGAATAATTTTAAAAAATTCATATTAATTATCTTTTTTAAATTACTACAATATGAAAAGTAATGTCAATTTTAAAATTCTTTTACTACTTGGGACATTTTTAATATCAAGTATAGTATGTAATCCAGTCTTGGCACAAATCCCTCCAGAGACAGGACTATCTATAAATATAAACACTCCTTTTGATACAGCTAGTGTGCCTTCTGGCGATTTGACTATTTACGGTACATCTTCAGACGATGACACCAAGAATTGTCAGGTTTATGCTGATTGGAATGACCTGAAACCAATGCAAAGTGTTACCCCCAATGGTCCTAAAGGAAATGCAGATTATTCAAAATGGAGATATACATATACTGGTAGTTATCATAATATAGTTGAAGGTTCGAATGAACTTACATCGAAAATAACATGCTTTGACCAAGGTCAAAATGCATCATCAAAGTTCTATTCTATTAATGTTACCGGAACAAAAGGCGGAAGTGAAATCACAAAAAATAGCGTTCAACATTCCAGTGAAGATACAAATACAAATACAAATAATGAAGTTGACAATGTAGTACCTGTAAAGAATACCAAAAACAGCAGTACAAACCCTAGCGTTCAACATTCCAGTGAAGATACTAATACTAATAATGAAGCTACCAATACATTACCTGTAAAGAATACCAAAAGCAACGGAACATATAAGATTCTTCCACTATATTCAGAACCTAGTGAAAAGGTATCAAATTCCGCTTCATCGGTAAATGCTGACAAAAAAGAAGTAACTAGTACTGATACCAGTAAATCTCAGGACAGTTCTAATCCCGTGAAAATAGATAATACTGATACGAAGACTTTAAGCTCAGAACAGCCGCAACAATCAGAAGAAACAATTGCCCACGATACGAGTAAACCCAAAGTTACCGAAAGCACAGATGAACAACCCAGTACCGATACCAACAAGTATTTTACATTTGAACCAGACCTGCAGGGAGATGAAAAAATAATTGCGAATAACAACAATCCGGATTCTGATAGTTTAATTCCTAATCATTATGATGACGGTAAATCAGTATTCGGACTTAGAATGAAAAGTCTTGGTGAGGATACTAAAAATCAACTAGATGATAAAATACAAAAATTAGAGGAAAGAACACCTGATCACATGCATTTGTTTGGTTCAATTGGATAGTATTTTAAATTTACTATTCAATTGTTCGCTATAGCATATTGGAATCTATTAATTAGAAATCACGATATACATATTAAACTATAATACAAGTAATGAATTTGATTCTCAATGTCTAATTTTAAGTATATAGCAATTGATAACGTTCTTATAAGATATGTCGATAAGAACCAAAAGGGATTTCCACTTTTTCTTATTCATGGTTTAGGAGGTTCGATAGAAAGCTGGACTAATAATATTGAATTTTTATCCAAAAAATTTAGGATAATCGCTTTTGACCTTCCGGGCTTTGGATTGAGTGATAAACCTAAAGTTAGTTATACCATAAATTATTACGTGAATTTTCTAGAGAAATTCATTAAAAAATTAAAGGTAAACCGTCTCTTCTTACTTGGCTCCTCCCTGGGTGGTCATATCGCTGTAGAGTTTACCATAAAAAATAGGAAAATAGTTGATAAACTCATTCTCATTAGTCCTGTTGGTTCCCTGCCCAAATCCTTCAAAGGCACTGTAGCGTTAAAAAAGTACTTCAAAATAGTGGAGGGTAAATCTTCGAACGATATATACAGAATATTAACCTCAATTGATAACTCTATGGTGGATCGTTCTTATGCAAATGTTATATACAAAAGATTATCAATGCCGGGTGCGAAGGATGCATTTATTTCTGCGCTAAAAGGTAGTGCAAAGGCTCCAAGATACAATAGTAAACTTGCAAAAATTAATACAAATATGTTACTCATCTGGGGGAAAGAAGATAAAATGATCCCATTAAAATATATTCGTCCCTTTATGGATCTTGGAAACTCAAGGATCATCATAATTGAAAACTGTGGACATAGGCCTCATGTTGAAAATCCAAAATTGTTTAATAAAGTAGTAAAGGATTTCTTAATGGAGTAAAATGCATTCTAATTTGTAGAGTCTTTCATAAGATTATACAATTGATCCACTGTGTTATTTTATAAGTAAAAAGAAAAGTACTTAATTAAAGAAAAATAATACTGTTATTTCTAAGTGAGGATATGCTGACAATACTTATAATAATTAAATTAAATAACATTTTGTGAACTATTACTTAATAATAATATTCCTAATATCAAATTTTATCCTATTCTCTATTTTTAATCTTAACACATACGGATACGAAGTATCAAAGGTAAATTACTTGAATGAATTCAAAAACATTGCTTTCATTCCCATTAAAGGTAAGATTTTGCCACAATATGATGAATCTACTAAAGCAAAACCACTAATAGAAAAAGATGAGAACAACAAACCAGCTATAATCTACAAAGTTAACGATGATACAGCTAATGGTACCAAAGTCACAGTACTATCAGACAAAGAAGATACTAAATCCAAACCACTATCAGACAAAGTAAAAGAGGACAAACCATCTACAACTTACAAAGTTAACGATGATACAGCTCCTGATACCAAAGTCACAGTACTATCAGACAAAGAAGATACTAAAGCAAAACCACTATCAGA
>JAATVL010000274.1 GCA_014523525.1 Nitrososphaerales archaeon TH703
TATCCATGGGATATATGACTCTTCATTATTTACTTTGTATCCAAATTTTTCTAATCTTTTCCTGATTTGGTTCGAATCAAATTTATCATTACCAATATCATTAATAAAATGGTAAGGATCAATTAGAATCAATTTTCCATTCTTTTTGATAGATCTATTTACGGCCAAAATTAATTTGTTGAAATCTAACCTATCAATAACATATAAGGCAACTATACTGTGAAAGAATTTTGATTTAAACGGAAGATTCGTAGCATCTGCTACAATAAATTCCATGTTTCTTCTATCTCTATTGTGCATTATTTTTCTAGCCTCTAATATGAACGAAAATGAAAGATCTATTCCAAAGACATATGATAACTTTTTTGACAATTCAATAGTGCTTGAACCTATAGAACAACCAATGTCCAATCCAATCCCACTTAAATTTAGGTCCTCGTTTGTCAACATCTTGTAAACGTGATAAGGTTTTATTTGCTTCTTCAATAGAGATAATAATCTATCATCTGAAGGGTAACCATTATGAGTGTTCAGATAAACATTATACCAAATACCGTTGTCTTCATAGCGATCATTGTAGGTATGACCACGAATTTTTGCTCCTTCTGATTTAAGAAACGACTTTATTTGAGATGATTTAGAATTTACTATCCACTTACCAAATGTAATAATTCTTTGACACGCATATTCATGAAAGTTTTCCAATAATATTGGAACACCTTGAATTATGGGATATTTCGACTTACAAATTTTGCAACTGAGAAATCCTTCTTTGCATTCATCTTCCGTTCCTAGGAATGATTCCAGGTATAATCCTGCCTTTTTGCATGTATTATTTACACAGCATAAATCTGTAACAATTTTTTTTATCATAAATTATCTAATTGTGTAAAAAGACGATTAATGCCACTCATTACAATAGTAAATTTGAGTCAATGATTGGAGCTTTTGTTTCAGTCCGGGCATCTGGCAGAATATACTTTGATTCACTTGCTGTTCAGTTCGGTTAATATTGAGTACATTTTTTCATATGATGATGCAATGTTTCTCTTGTTGGTATAATTTTTCTTTATTTTATTAATTCTTTTTTCAAGCTCAACCTTATTTTTGGTTAACATGGAGAATAATTTAGTTGATTCCTCATTAAATTTTTTTAGATATTTTAATAATTCCTTGTTATCTGCCAATAGTGATGATATAAGTGACGAATTGTCTGTTAATACACTTTCAAATAACAGTGCTTGAAGATTAAAAGTAGGTCCAGAGAATTTCTTTAAAAATGTAATATTTTCATTGCTTAGAGTGACACCTAATAACAAATTAACGTAGTAAACCATTCCGAGAATTACAGCCATTAATGCATCATGATATTTTGGACTTTTGATCACTATTGTTTTCGCTTCATTAAATAAAGATTTTACTAATCTCTGCTCTTTTCTCTTGTCCCTAACCGGTATAATCAGTATTTTTGTATCACGTAACTGCTTAGCTCCTGGACCAAACATTGGATGAATTGAGAGGGGTACCAAATGATCTGGAATTTTCAACAAAGAATCAAAGATATCGGTCTTGAGTGATGTTATCTCTACTATACGAGCACCTTTTTTCATTATAGGTATGCACTTATTAACGACGGCAATTGTTATCCTAATTGGTACACATACAATTACGATGTCAGCTTTTCTAACACATGTCTCCAAGGATTTGCAGACAGTAATGTTGTAGGGATATTTTTTTAAATCTAAATTGATATTTCTCTTATCATACAATGATACATTAAAGTTATTTTTTTTTGAAAAATAGTTGCAGAACCAGAGACCCATTTTACCCATGCCTACTATCGCCAAGGATGTAACCATTGTATCACACATTCGTAACTTTTTTTAGTATTTTTAATCCATCATTTAGCAATTTTGTTGGTTGACAAGCTGAAATTCTAATGAAATCAAAATATGTTTCTCCAAAACCAATTCCAGGAGCTACTGCGACCCCTTCGTTTAACAGGTTGAATATTATCTTATTGACTTCTATGCTATTGTTAAATCTCACAAAATAGTACATACCTCCGTCTGGATTAACAAATTCGCAAGGTAAATTTTCTAATTCGCTTTTTATGAAATCTAGCCGTTTCTTTATTAAAGTCATATTCTTGGTAACGTTACTATTCATTGCTGCAATAGCGGCATACTGCATTGGTTCTGCAACACTCGTTATCGCTATCGCTTGAATTTTTGATATTCTATCTATTATATCCTTTGAACTTATTGCATATCCAACTCTAAAGCCTGTCATAGCATGGCTCTTTGAAAATGAAGATATCATTATACTCTTATCATATCCAAAGTCTAAAATGCTCTTATATGGGATATAGGAATACATCGAGTATACTTCATCACTAAGTACAAATATGTCATTTTTTCTAGCCAATTTGAGGATATCATCAATCTCTCTTTCTCGAATTATTTTTCCTGTTGGATTATTCGGGGAATTTAGAACTATCATTTTAGTATTCGAAGTGATCAGCTGCTCTAATTGATCCAAATCGAGATCCCATTTTTGTTCTACGTTAGTCCTGATTGCCTTAACCTTTACACCAATAAAATTTGCACAATCTCTGTAAGCAGGCCACGCCGGCTCAGAAATGATTATTTCATCCCCAATTGATAAGTTAGACACCATTGCACTAAATACTGCAAACCTTGCCCCAGGAGTAATTATTACATTTTCTTCCTTTACTGATCTTTCCTGTGCTATTAATTTTTTTAGCATAGGAACTCCATTGGTCTGAGTGTAGTGAATTCTTTTTTTCTCGAAAGTTTTCAGTAATTCATTTTTGACATTAACTGGAGGCAGATAATCAGGTTCACCGACTTCCAAATGAATTATTTTCTTACCTTCCGACTCGAGTTGTTTTGCTTTCAGGAACATGGCCATATGATCCAACTTTGCTTCTTTTTTTGAGGTTTTTGCTTTTTGAATATTTATTGACTCTAAAAGTAATAAATTCAATAATTTACCTATAAACTCATTATTCAAGCCAATTTGTGTTCCCAATTCGTGAACATATCGTGCAATATCTTGTTCAACAGAAATGTCTTCTATTTTCATCATAAGATTATCCTTGATATTTCCGATTTCACTTGCAATACTCATCCTTTTTTGCACAAGCTTTATTATGTCTGCAGTTACAATTCGCATGTCATCGCGTAATTTTTCTAGTTTGAGCTCGTTTTGATTGCTCATTTTTTTCTATCGCCTAACACCGGTGGAATAAGCGCCCATCTAATCGCGTGGTCAGCCAAAATCAAAGAGACTAAAGACTCAACCACAGGTATAGCTCGAGGAACAACACAGGGGTCATGCCTTCCAGGAACAACAATTTCACATTCGGAATTTGAAACTAGATCTACTGTTTTTTGTTTTTTTGCAATAGATGATGCTGGTTTGAATCCAATTCTGGTTACTAATGGCATTCCGTTAGTTAAGCCTCCCAAAATTCCTCCAGAATTGTTTGTCTTCGTTATTATCTTATTGTCCTTGGAGATTGCATACTCATCATTATTTTCAGAACCTTTTAGCTTTGTTCCCGAAAAACCAGATCCAAATTCTATAGCCTTTACGGATGGAATACTAAATAATGCTTTACTGAGGTCAGATTCCATGGAGGAGAATATCGGTTCTCCCAATCCTACCGGCAATCCTACGGATATACATTCAACAATTCCTCCCAGTGAATCACCATTTTTCCTCGCATCAATAATAATCGATTTCATTTTTTCGGCAATTTCAGGACGGGGACATCGGACCTCATTTGTATACCTATTTTGTTTCGCCTCTTCATATGATAAAGAATTGCAACTAATTTGACCTATCTGAATAGTATAGGCAATAGTTTCTATGCCTAAGGAGTACTTCAAGAGCTTTTGTGCTATCGCCCCGCCCATGACCATAGTTGCAGTTAATCGTCCAGAAAATCTCCCACTCCCTCTATAATCGGCAAATCCACCGTATTTTATAAAAGATGGATAATCTGCATGACCCGGCCTTGGACTATTCTTAATCACTTCATATGGTCTAGAATCTGAATCCTTGTTCCATATTATCGCACATATGGGAGCTGAAGTTGTATAACCATTGAAAATTCCTGACAATATTTCAACTTTATCTTCTTCCTTTCTCTGGGTTGTAATTATTGATTGTCCCGGTTTACGTTTATCTAATTCAATTTGTAAATCTGATTCGGAGAGTGGAAGTCCAGAAGGGCAACCGTCTAGTACCATGCCAACACATCTTCCATGGCTCTCACCAAAACTAGTTAAGGTGAGTTTCTCCCCCAAGATATTGCCAGTCATTTTATGGATATTGATACCATTTGTGTGTCATATATATTGCCTTTATGTTAATTTATTATACTTTCAAACTTTACAGAAATGGAAGTAAAATCAAAACTAACTTAATTTTGCACCAATTCTTCTCATGTCTTGCACAAATGAAGGGTAAGAAACATCGACTGATTCGACCCCATCTACAACAGATTTTTCTGTCAACATGGCAGCTATTACAAAACTCATGAAAAGCCTATGATCATTGTGGGAGTCAAGCAGGGCATTTTTTAGTTTTTTTGGTGAGATTATCATAATTTCATCAGGGAATAGCTTCGTATTAACTCCAAGTTTTCTTAGTTCAGATGCAATTATTCTTAGTCTATCTGTTTCTTTGTAACGTGTGTGAGAAACTCCATATATCCTTACGGGATTTTTCGACTTTAAGGACAAAATAGCAACAACAGGAAGTAAGTCTGGCGTATCTGAGAGGTCAAATTCTCCTCCATCAAGTTCTTCGGTTCCAATAGTCTTCACAGTACCATTTTTCTTATTTATACTAATTACTGCACCAATTTTTTTTAAAATTTCTAGAATTTTTGAATCGCCTTGTGGTAACGAAAAATCTAGGTTACCAACAGTTATCCCACTGCCTAAGAGGGTACCTGCAGATAACAACAACGCTGCAGTAGAAAAATCTCCTGGTATGGTAAACGTAGTAGGAACATATCTATTATTGAATATATGATATCGTTTATAATCTCTGGAATACTTTATTTCTGCACCAAATTTAGACATGACATTAATGGTAGATTCTATGTAGGTTTTTGAGACTTGCTTTCCGACTACACTGAGAGAAATTTCTGATTCAGCACAAGCACCTGCTATTAGAATTCCTGAAATAAACTGACTTGATATAGAGCCATCAATAGTAACCTGTTTTCCTCCAATTCCTCCTCCCTGTACAATAATAGGTGATCTATCATTTTCTTTGGCAGAGAAACAATTTATGCCAAGTTGCTTCAAGGCTAATAATAGTGGTCCCATTGGTCTTTTTCTTATACTATCATCTCCTGTGATTACAACATATCCGCATTTTAGTAACGATGAAATAGCAGTTACGAAACGCATTGTTGTTCCAGAGTTCTCCACATTGATAACATCATCGGGAATTTTTAGAGTATCTTTCCCAGAAATAATTAATTCTTGTCCTCTTCTTCTTATTTTTATTCCAAATGCTCTACATGCGTCAATTGTTGCAAGAGTATCCCTTGATATTAGAGGATTAATAATATGTGAATTTCCGAGTGCCAATGAAGAAATGAAAATTGCTCTGTGAGTATAGCTTTTGCTTGGTGGACATGAAACGTTACCATTCAAAACGGACCTTGTTACAAATATTTTACCCAACTTCTCTCACTGCTGATGCTTTCTGGTTGTTTGTGCCCGATACTATAACCCTGCCGTCTAAATTCGATAAGATTGATTTAATTTTTTGGACATTGCCCTCATTTACTACTGCAGCAATCGCAGGTCCGTTTCCCGATATGCTCGCTGCCAAAGCACCATTTTCTAGACATATTCTCGTAATATTATAACTATTTGAAATTAAGGAGGATGTCAAAACTCCGTTTAGTGTCATAGCTTTCCAATATTGCCCCGAATACGCCAATTGAAAGGCTTCAAGATAAATATCTGAAAGTAATTTGAGTCTGGTAACATCCCCCCTTTTTTTGTTATTTGGCAAATATAATACGACGTTTATGTCAGTCGGAGAATCTTCTCTTTTCAAGATTTTTCTCTTATAGTTATCTGTGGTAACAAATCCTCCATAATAACATGCAGTTGAATCATCATATGCTCCAGTAATAGTAGTTTTTGCATACAGTGATGCATCTATGGCACTATTTAGAACAAAATTATCATTGATCTCCTTATTCACAAGGTACTTACATGCAAGAGCAACTGCATTTGATACTGCACTTGAACTTTTTAATCCTATACCTGAGGGTATCTCTGAATTGATATTAATTAATAATTGATTATTGTTGAGATACTTTGATGGAAGTATATCGTAAATTATTTTTTTTATCATACCAGTTCCGCCACCTTTTTGAAAAATTATTCCAGAACCTTTCTTTGAATTTATTTCAACTTTGACCCTAAGAGAAATTCCCATTGCAGAACCAAACCCAGATGCAACAGCATTTACAATTGATATGGCACCATGAACTATTGAAGTTACCTTTGTAGTCATGTGGGTTCTCCAAACATTCCAAATAACGCTTTTTTCATAGACTCTATTGGGGGATCCATTTGGAGCCATATCTTGAATGATGCAGTTGCCTGTTCGAGTAACATTTCATAACCATAGACTATTTCAGCCCCGGCAATTTTCGCATTTTCTACTAAATTGGTAATTACTGGCTTATATACAATATCATATACTATCGCATCTTTTCTTATACTGGTAGATTTAATCAAACTCTTTTCGTTATTCATACCAAGTGGTGTAGTGTTTATAATGAGGTTGCACCTCGAAGCAATATTTTGAATATCATCATTGGAAATAATAGTAGCTTCTAGTCCCAATTTTTTAACCATATTTGATAGTTCTGTGGATCGGTCAGTATTCCTGTTAAAAATATTGATATTTGTAATTCCTTTTTCACCTGACAAAGCGACAACCACTGCTCTAGCTGCACCTCCCGTCCCCAAAACAAATACTTCAAATCCGTTAAAATCGACCTTTCGGCCATGTAATGGTTTAATGAATCCTGTTACATCTGTATTATATGCACAAAATTTCCCATCTTCATTATTAACAGTATTTGCTGCTCCCACCAACTGAACGGTTTTATCTTGGTGGTCAACATAATCTAGGACCTTAATCTTATGTGGCATGGTTACATTAAACCCACCAATTTTTATAGCCCTTAAAGAATCCAGAGAATTTTCCAATTGATCTTCCTGAACCCTGAAGGCAATATAGCTACAATTTAGTCCTAAACTATTAAAAGCAGCGTTATGAATTGCAGGAGATAATGAATGGTCTATAGGATCGCCAATTATGCAGAATGTTTTAAAGTCAACACTCATTTATTTTTCAGATTCTTACTAATCTTATCGTATATTTTTTTCATTACGCCAATGTCAAGTTGTCCTGGTGCCAAGGGAGTGTTTAGCGAGGCATAAGTAAACGGTGCATTTCCATACAATGTGCATAATAATCTTGATGAAATCCCATGTTCTCCCATTGCAAACGCGATTAGTTTTGTTTTAATATTGTTGTCGTATAGTGAAAGTACTTTGAAATTATCATTCGAATTTCTTGCCGTAGTAACCA
This sequence comes from Nitrososphaerales archaeon TH703, assembly GCA_014523525.1. Lineage (GTDB taxonomy): Archaea > Thermoproteota > Nitrososphaeria > Nitrososphaerales > Nitrososphaeraceae > TA-21. The sequence continues at coordinate 7,669 of JAATVL010000274.1, forward strand.
ATTTGACATAGTTACTATATTTACTCATATCCTCAAATTTTTTTAAAAGTAATGATATATTTGGAGTATTTCTAAAATCATGAGATGATACAAGAATTGGGATTTTATTATCCTTTACAAATTTCCAAAGATCATTATCCTTTTTTAAGATAGAGATCTCTATGTCCAATAACATTGGTTTCGTTCTACCAATTTTCTTTAATAGTGAAATTTGTTCCCTACGGTCCCCATCAAAAAATCCACTCTCATCTTTTGATCTCAATGTAAAAATTGCTCTTTTTTTTATCTTACTAGATATCTCCAGGGCGGAGTCTATATCATTGTAGATTATATGATCAAATCTAATTTCCAAGTAATCAGCTCCTCTGTGGAGGGCCCTGGTAATCAAAGTTGGTAACTTATCAACCGAATCAGTTGCCAGAGATACACAAACTTTGAATTTATTCTTAAACAATATTATCAGTTTTGTTTGGGATTAATAATTTAACAAATTTGCATTAGCCAATTCAGCTCCGATCCCAAATCCTAATAGGGCAATTCCTGTTCCTAAGGCGGACATTTCAATTCCTCCTTTGAGCCAATTTATCTTTGCTAACTTTGCCTTTTTGGCTCCTATCAAAAATGAAGCTGTGAGACTAATTGCAATAGCTATCCATAGTGAATATTGAAGAGGCAGAAGACCTGCTTTAGATAATAAGTATGGTAATATTGGCAAAATCCCTCCGATGATAAAAGATACGAACATTATAAGAGCTCCTCTTATCGGGTTGCCGACAATGTCCAGGTTCAATCCCAATTCTTCAGTCAACATTGTTTTGAGCCACACTTTTTTATTTGAAGTAATTTTATCAGTAACGCTTTTTACCAAATCATCGTCAAAGTTTTTAGCACGATAAATTTCTTCAATTTCCAAACGTTCTTTTTCAGGATATACTTCCATCTCAAATTCTTCTCTTTTTATTTCAGACTCTAAAATTTCTCTTTGGGATTTTATTGCAAGATAATTTTGTACTGCCATTGCTTTTGCACCAGTGAACATCCCCACCAGGGCTGCTAATATTATAAAGTCAGCTGAGCTGTTTGCCCCTCCGACGCCAGCTACAATTCCCAAAGAGGTATTTAGTCCGTCACCAAATCCAAATACTAAATCTCTTATATGATTGGATTCTTTGATGTGCGGTTCAAGATGTTGGGATTTATTCAACACAAATACTTGGCAAGTTCGGTAATTTAACAATAACATAGAAAACGTGTTTACCGGTATAAAATATTACATTTATTTTAATTTTGGGACTACAATCTCATAATCTAGTGTATCCCGCGGGCAGGATTTACTCCAGATGAGCATGAAATCAAATCTGTTTGAGCCTGCGACTCTTCGGTCGCTGCAAATGTTAGCCTGATAGGCTGTTTCACGAGTTTAGCAATATTTGCCGACTACTACAGCCGAAAGCTCTACCAGGCTGAGCTACCGCGGGATATTTTTGGTAATGAATTCTGGTTATATAAAATAACTGAATATGCCAATCGACAAAAAATTTTCTACTGAAAACAGCATGCATTACAGCCGACAATTATTGAATGTATAGTCTCACAAGAGCATCAAAATGATTAATTATATGAAAAAATATACTGACATCAATGAAAGATTACGATCATCAGATAATATGGCTAGACTATTTTAACAAAAATTTGTCACGAAAAAAAGGTCGAAAGGTAGGAAAAAATAATTCTGTTTATGATCCTACGATGCAAGAGCTGATAGACGCGTCAAAAACTCTTGAATTGGATCTTTCTGAAGAAAATATTAACAATCAAGCGCGATATCCAAGAAGATCCTTCGTAAAGTCAGGCTATATCATGATCTCAAAAAAGGAGAAGAAGTCAACCGTTGTTAATCAAATTGCAAAAAAGATGATTGAGACAAGACAGCAAAAGCACTAGTTGGTTCCTATCAGACCAATTTTGATCATCAAAAGCTAATGACAGATATTATTTATCTTGAAACTAAATTTTATTGACAGATTAAAATGATAATGAGTACGTATTAGGTTGTTTTACAAATAATGGAGAAAATAGGTGAAATTGTCCACTTGGCCAAGAGTGGAAGACTGATAGTCAAAGTTGAGGAAAACATTAACCACAACTTAATAGGTCAGTCATTAATAGATGATAAAGGTAGTAAAGTTGGAAAAATTATTGAATTAATAGGCCCGGTCAAATCCCCATACGCATCTGTTATTCCCACCATAAATTCAAAGTATTCTATTGGGGGAGTTGTATACAAATCACATAGTCTCAATCATCGATTCAACTCATCAAAAAAAAGAGACAGAGTGAGGAGGAAGAGGACATG
>JAATVL010000275.1 GCA_014523525.1 Nitrososphaerales archaeon TH703
ACGTCTGAGGAATATTGTTCGCAATGTCCTGAATGTGAATCGAAGATTATTCTTGATTATGGTAAGGGTGAATATGTATGTCACAAATGCGGATGCGTAGTTATGGAACAAGTTGACTATTATGGACCCGAAAATAATTCAACAGATTTTGAAGAAAGAAACAAGAACACTAGGGCAAGTGGTTCAACTTGTTTGTCTCTTCATGATTTTGGATTGAGAACAGAGATAGGAAATAGTTCAAGAGATTATAGTGGACGAACCATTGATTATCAAAATGTTGAGCTCATGAATAGATCTCGCAAATGGCATAGCAGATTGAGAGTTAATTCATCAAAAGAAAGAAGGCTATCAAATGTACTTTCAAAGATTAATGAAGTATGCTCCGTTCTCTGTCTTAGAAAAACCATAACCGAAACTGCCTCAATGATTTATCGTAATTTTGAAAATAATAACAAGGCAAAGGGGAAATCTATAACGTGTATAGCATCAGCAACAATTTATTTGGCTTGCAAAAGATGTGGTGTTGTTAGATCAATAGAAGAAATTGTTCAAGCGGCGGGAATATCAGAATTTGACAAGTCAAGCGTTAAACTGGCTTCTCGGTATTATAGGTTAATGGTCATGGAAATGAATAAGATAAACGAATCAAAAGATATGGGAGCATCGATTTCAACAATAAACTTTTCGGAACACAGTGATCTAGACACAGATCTAAATTCAAATACTATGCCACCGTCATATTCTCAAATTTCATCGATTCCTTCGATGTTTGCAATAGACAACTATATTTCAAAACTTGCTAATATTGCAAAAATAGATACAAAAATTGAGAGGTTAGCACTCGAAATTGCACAAAAAACAAATAATAATTTCTTTTCGGATGGCAAAGCTCCTAATGGGTTGGCCGCTGCATATATCTACCTTGCATCGGTATTGCTCGGAATAAATCTGCTTCAGATTGATGTTTCCAATTTTGCTGGTGTTACTGAAGTCACCATCAGAAATAGGTGCAAAGATATTTTGAATAATTTCAAATTAGTTGTTAATGCAAAACCAGCTAATTAGTAAATGATGAGAATTCTACAGTAAAAGATTATTGCTTAATCACAACTTTATGTTTCTCTGTTTTCTGTACATTTCAATTAGTTCAGATTCATCTGTTATGTCTTGTGGATTTTTATCAATTCGTATTTTATTGGTAAATTTTGGAAATCTTAATGACAATCCAAAACCCTTTCTGATTGAATCCATGCCAGCATCATATTCAGGACTTAACGTTATCTCTGACGCTATAATCTCGATTACTATTGTAGGTATAAACCAAGTATCCATTTCAAGCTTTGAATAAACTCGTGCATGCCTCTTTGGTATCTTGTATTTTCCTAACTCTTTAAACAACTCTGCGAGGACTTCATCTGTAAACCCACTTCCCACTTTACATACACTTTTGAAAACATTTTCATTCTTATCGTAGACTGCAAGTAGCAACGCACCATATCTCCCTACCCTTCTCCCTCTTCCATAAGACCCGCCAATGATGACCAGATCCAAGCTATCGACTAATTCACTTCTATATTCTCTTTTGATTTTTATCCATGCGAATCCTCTTGCCCCGGCTCTATAAGGACTATCAGTCTGCTTTACCACTAGGCCCTCACAACCATATCCTATTGATTTAGCCATGAATCTTTCAAGTTGATCTACACTAGTTACAACCTTCTGCTGTATGAGCGTTAGTCTTGCATCCACTGAATTAGTAATAACATCCTTCAACAATGCTCTTCGTTCTAAATAGGGAAGAATTGTTTTATCTCCGCCTGACGCCCAAAGAATATCAAACACGTTTACAGAAACAGGATAATTTTCTACATTCTTGGCTATATCATATTTCCGACGTCTATGCATAAGCTCCTGAAAAGGAAGAAAATCTTCTGTATACTTATTGACTGCAACCACTTCAGCCTCAATGATAAAGTTACTTAAAGGAATCGTCATAGAGGCTTCAGCGACATCGGGATAATAGTGGGTTATGTTTTCTAGACTCCTTGAAAATATCTGAACCTTCTTATCTCTCCTATGAATTTGTACTCTTTCACCGTCGAGCTTAAATTCTACTGCACCTTTACCAGAAACCTTATCGAGAGCCTCTTTACTTGTTTGAACTCTTTCTGCAAGCATTGGTCGAATCGGTATAAATAATTCAATCTTAATTGCAGAAACTGCTTCAATGCCATTTCCTGCCAAAATCTTGGAAACCCTTCCCAAATCACTTGAGACATTATAAGCGCTTTCTAAAATTTTTCTATTTTTTTTATCATGTGTGTATGCTAAAGCTAATGCATCCATTATCGTACTATCAGCTATTCCAAGACGCAATGTTCCTAGGGCAAATCTGATAATATATTTGCATTCTTCAGGTGATGAATCATTAAAAAGACTTGCAAGCAATCTCAATTTTATATCCTGAGATCCCTTACCAGTAGTTTTTGATATCTTGTCGAAAATTAAATAAATCCTTTCAATAGTAACCTTTTGATTAAATAGTGTCCTCTGAACCTTGTATTTCAAAATTGTTTCAGCAACCCTTCCCAGATCTCCTAATTCCCGATATTTGTGATAAACTTCATCGCTTGAAATATTTGATATTTGTGAAATTATACGGATAATCATTTTTTCAGCCATTCCCATTTCAATTCCTTCGTAATCCGGTCTAATTTTTCCCTGAATAAGATAGATTACTTTATCAATGAGTTGTGAGGGAGTATTTTTGAAAAGGGTAACCAAATAATTTGTAAGTTCAAGTCTACTTGTTGTTTGTTCCATCTCATCCAAAATTTTGACAATAACGGAAAAATCCAACATTATTTCTTATAGGAGGGTATTTTAAAATATTTAAAACTAAATTCCGAAATAATTTGATTGACTTAATCGTAATCGATTACACCTATTCCATAGAATTATAAATTGGATGAACAGTTGTGTTACTATGGGAGGAGCTAAGAAAAAATCAATAGGGAGTCAAGAAAAGACCTCAACGGAGACTCCAGCTGCCGACGACAAGACAACGAAAGGAGAAAAAAAGGGTCCATTTAAACAAAAACAAAAATCAATAGTAATCGAAGAACCTCAAGGATTAAAGACTATAAAAAATATGAAACCAATTACGTGTCAAGCACTAGCTAGGTTAATGGGCGTAAAGATTTCTGTTGCAAATTCATTTTTGCGGTCTCTTGAGTCTAAAGGAATTGTAAGATCAATAGGTGGGTATAGTGGACATAGGATATACGAACTTGGGCCCATGGAAGCAGTACAATAAATTTGAATTTTTGATTTGAGGGTAAACCAATTTGAAATAGCCGAAATTGTGCAAATCATAAAATTTAGGCTATTCCGTACTGATGTTACGTCCAACCATTGCGCAAGAAAATGGCGTTAGACTGTCGAAACTTAATTTAACTAGGATAATTTGTGTTCGATGTAACCATACTTTTGGATGAATTGAAAGTCAATAAACAATATCGAAGCTGAGTGCTTAGAACTAATGTCTCCAACTAAGACCAATCCATTCATTCCTTTTCCTAAAGGTACGCTCGTTGTGGCATACGTATTTGATCTATGCTAGGCATGAGATCTGTAGACAAATTTCATTGCTCTGGCAGGAGGTGGTGTTTCTTGTTCAAGCATGAGACCTTCAGCCTCCTGCCGGTGTTATTTTTTCAATTTGTGCATTATATAGTATAATGCAGCAAGCCAATACTCCCATCAGACATAGATCGTAATCTGACATTTTTACTATGACTGAAGCTTGTTGACCCATTCTAAATTTGAAGTCTAAAGAATCACAAATTGCTCAGTCAGTATACATCATGCGATCAGTCAACTATTATTCGGTTTGTGAACTCATTTGCAATATTGCTGGTCATTGTTTTTATGACTTCTTTTTCTTCTGTGAAGTTCCCAAAGCACCACATAGCTTTGACTAACGCAGTCTCAGAAGTCATATTAGATAGAGGAATCACACCAAGATTCAATAGGTCTCTTCCTGTATCGTAGACAGTAAGAGCAGTTCTGCCCCAAATGCATTGAGAGGTCATAAATATTATTATTCCTTTATTGACTGCATTCTCTATTTGGGAAAAGCATTCTTTGTTTATGTGACCCAAACCAGTACCTTCTAAAATAATTGCTTTATGACCCAGGTCAACGCAATAATCAATCATTCTACAATCAAAACCAGGATAAAATTTTAATAACGAAACCTTACTTTCAAAGTTTGGTCTTACAACCATACTTTCAAGATTTTTGTTCCTCTCTTGAAATTTCAAGTCTGTATATTGCCTAGATATCTCTATTTGATCTTTCTTGATTAGGGAAAAAGGGTATACATCAATCGAATGAAATGCATCTCTTCTGCTTGTGTGATTTTTTCTAACCCTGGTACCTATATGACAAGCAATAACTTCATCGGAGATTGAATAATGCATAGCAACAAAAACCCCAGAGAATTTAGATCTAGTCGCAAAAGTGCAAGCACCTATCAGATTCAAAGATGCATCAGATGAGGGTCTATCTGAGGATCTTTGCGCGCCAACTAATACTACAGGAATTGGTAGATTTTGAAGAGCAAAACTCAGTGCTGCAGAAGTATAGTGCATGGTGTCAGTACCATGCGATACAATAATCCCATCGTATTTCCCTGATAATATATTATTAGCAACCTTTCTTGCTATTAGGGACCAATGTTCAGGTTTGATATTTTCACTATACTCGCTCAATACTACTTCTGGATCTATGTTTGCTATCCTCGTAAGTTCGGGGATTGAATCATTAAGTTCTTTTGCTGTCAGTGCTGCCATTACTCCACCTGTCCTATAATCAATTTTACTTGAAATGGTTCCACCTGTACTTAACAACGATAAATTTGGCAGTTGGCTTTGTGAAAAATTTTGATCAGTATTTTCATGAGAAAAATAATCCTTGTATTTATAATTAGTATCGGGTTTTATATTAGGATCCACTTTTTCGGTTATTTTTTTTATACTTTTAATTTTTCCTATCTTGATACCAATATTATATCCACTTTTCAATTTCAAAACTAGATGATTGGCATCGGCATATTCGTATCTTGGAATTAGAATACCAACGTGCGTTGCATTATTGGTTTCAATCATTACTGAATCCCCTAATTTTACATTGGATTTCTTAAATAATTCTTCCAATTTAATATGATTTCCATCAGTTGTCAATACTGGTATTATTTTGTGTTAAGTATATATTAATAAATTGTCGTATTAATTGTATCTTCATATTAATTGTATCTTCTTTAGATAATGTATTTGAATTTTAATTGCTTACTAATTAAGAATTTAGTAACATTTATTCCTAAATGTTGATATTTAATATTAATATCCTGTTAACTTTAGTCCTGAAGTATTAATTTTAGTAACATACAGTATTTCTGTATTGGGTAAACCCATAAAAACCTGAATTGCTTGTATTATCCGCTGTTAAATATAATTCTGTGATGCTATTGAAGTAGGAAATGATGGATCTATGGGAAATTGCGACTTAATTGGACCGGAAATTTGAATAATAAAATGAGTTACTTGTCATTCCATTACAATCATAGTTAATGTAGACTTTACACCATTCAATTTTCGTAGTTTCCATGTAATTGTCTCCTTGACTTTTTCCATGGTTTCTGATTCAACTTGTGCAACAATATCGTAAACTCCATAAACTTGATAAATTTCTTTCACACCATCAATACTTTTCAACTCGTTTACTATAGAATCTTCGCTACCTAATTCAGCATTCATTAGAACAAATGCCTTTGGCATAACAAGATGGAAGTGAATGACATATAAAAAGATGATGCAATTCTGGTGACGATCAATATATATTGTGAAACTAAAGTATACTAAAATTTGCACTTTTTTGTACAAAAATAGACGTGGAGGTACACTCTAAAACCTCAAGGATTAAGCCTAGCCATTGTTCTTGGAAAGAGTACACATTCCTTAATGTCTTCCAAGTTAATTATCCATCTGACCAATCTCTCAATACCTATACCGAAACCTCCATGAGGCACGGATCCATATTTTCTAAGGTCCAAGTACCATGAATAAGAATCCATGTTTAGACCTTCTTTTTTAATCCTAGATTTCAACAATGTTATATTTTCCTCTCTCATACCGCCACTGCTTACCTCACCAAACCCTTCGGGCAAAAGTAAATCCGCAGTAAGGGCAATTCCTTGTCTTTCCGGGTCTTCCTTTACATAGAATGGTTTAACTTGGAGTGGGTATCCGTATACGAAGACAGGATTCCTACGATCCTTTGTAAGTAGCTTCTCAGAGTCTATATTCAGATCGTCTCCCCATTCAATTTTTCTAGTCACCTCTCCATCTTGAATCTTGATGTCATTTGAACAAAGAATGTCAATTGCTTGACTGTAACTCAATTTATCAAATGGTTCTTTCATTTGATTCAAAGTTAGTATGTCTCGATTCAAAAATATTAGCTCTTGATTTCTATCTTTTGTTACGTGTCTAATTAAATGAATTAGTAATTTTTCTTGAATTGAAAACAAATCTTTCATAGTTATCCAAGGGGCTTCTGCCTCCAGGTGCAGGTATTCTGCAAGGTGTCTTAGAGTCCTTGATTTTTCAGCCCTAAACGAAGGACCTATCGTCCAGACTGGCCCTAATGAAAAAATTAAAGCCTCTAAGTATAGTTGAGCACTTTGAGATAAAAATGCCTCATCTTTAAAGTACTTTACAGGGAAAAGGGTTGAACCGCCTTCCACTGCACTCTTGACTAACGTTGGTGTTGTAACTTCAATCCAATCATTTTCAACAAACCAGTTGCGCAACTTTTCAAGAACTGTTGCTCTTATCTTTGCGATTGTAATCATCTTCCTTGTACGTAGAGTCAAGTGTCTATAATCTAGTAATAATTCTGTACTTTGATATTCTCTAATTGGAAAATCATTGTTTGCTAAACTGTAAATCTTTACATCATTTCCTCTAATCTCATAGCCACCTTCCTTTGCTCTTTCATCTTTGAACAGGATCCCTTGGACCTCTAAGGAAGATTCTATCGTAAGCTCCTGCACAGTTGTACTAGGAACCACACATTGAATTATTCCGCCACGATCGTCTCTCATAATGATGAAAGCTTTATCCTTTTGTCTACGTAATCTGTATACCCATCCTCTTATTCTGATTTCTTTACCTAGAAATTCTTCTTTTTTGATTTCACTAATCCTATGGTACTTCAATTGTGTATTTACGACACAAACGATCTTTATAATGATATTGTACAACCTAATCCTAGAACAGTAAAATAATTCATCTAAATATTAAAAATGAATTTATACAATCGTGATAGTCTAGTATTCAATAATGGAATATAAAGTATGCAATAGTAAAGACCTTCCAAACAATTCAATGAAGGTGATATCTATCCAAGGTAGCAAGATACTTATGTGTAGATCTAATAATCGATTATTCGCTTTGGATAATTCGTGCCCACATAGAGGAGCATCTCTTTCCAAAGGCGAAATAAAAGAAACAAAGATAATATGCTATATGCATGATTTTGAATACGATCTAATTAGTGGAAAATTGTTACACATTCCGAGTAAGTGGAACGATCAAAATCCGAACTGGACAAAATCTGGTAATCTGTTACTCTTTCCAATATCTGAAAAAAATGGTGAAATATATATACGGCTATAAAAAAACTCATCGAAAAATCCTGTCCTTATTAATCGAGTTCTGCATAACTATGCATTCATCGAGCTGTCTAGACTTATTTTTGTTCATTTACAAAGTTTCTTGATGACATTGTGCTTTAATATTTGATTTATTGATGATTTTTTATTAACAGGACTAATCCTGTACTCTTGGAGCCAAATAGAAATGAATTCTTCCTACATTAGCTACTCTAAACTCTAATCTTAATGGCATTTTTGTAGAATATTCCAATACTAAAGAACCTCCAGAGACACTTATAGCTTTTGTGATTTTTGATAGATAGTCCAAACTATATGTCGCCTTACTTTTTTCTTTGACCAGCAATTCCTCGAGACCTTCACTAGCCTCCTCAATAACAATATCGGCTTCTCCAGAATCACTTTTACCAGAAAAGGTAATTTTCTTTTCATCAGATTCAATTGAAATGTATTCTGAGACTACTTCAATATCGGACAATATCTTATCAAACGATGCTGGAGTCAATATTATCTTGGAATTGAAATTTAGTTTTGGCAAGGGAGTGGATCCTCCAGTACTTTCTATTAATCGCATTTTATACTCTCTCTTGTATCCATTTAGGATTTTGATGTGAAGCATACTGTTCTCTTCAACAGAAACTTCTACTGTATCTTTTTTTTCAGCTCTTTTCATCAATTTTGAAAACTCATCAATTCTAACTCCAAATTTTAGAGCTGCATCACACTCATAACCATCGAAAGCAGAGTTTGGCCAACTAATATCAATTAATGCGACATGAGAAGGATCCATGCCTCTGAACGATAAACCTTCAACGGTGGCTTCAAAAGTAGCTTCATCTACCAATGTCGATATTGCTGAAGTTACTGCTTTCCATTCATCCGGCGTTTTTGTTTTTGCAAGAAATACCAACTATATCAATCAACAGGCAGATTCAAAAGATTTTAAACATTCCTATTTTTTAATAGACAATTTGAGCGGAAAACATTAGATAATATGTTGTAAAATAATAAAATAAAATCATAGATTTTTGGAAATATATGTAATAATTTATATAATTGCTGGTTAAAGATTTCTCGAATTAGAGACAAATGATCTTAGTAATAGATCAAGCATAATTTCTCCATGTATGGCTGCATTGTGTACATCTATAGAATTGGGTCGTAGCTTCGTCAGCCGATCTTGTTTGTAGCATCCACCAAAAGGCTGTGTTGTTTCCACATTTGGGACAATCAATACTTGTAGTTGGCAAGGCGCTAGGGCCTTTTTCCGATTCAACTATCTTGAGACTAGCTCCGCTTTGATCTATTAAAGGAATTGATTTGATTTCAATTTTTGCTTCTCTAAAACCACACTTTGGACAAATTAAGATATTTTCCTCTATTCTTGGTTTCATCCTACTTTCACAATTTGGACAAAATTTCAAGCAGAATCAGCGCTCGTTTCTTTGTTTACTGTCGACTCGATCATATCTTTAACTTTAAGAACATTATTAGATGAGGTTTGTAATGCTTTGTGCAAAATCTCAAGCGGCTTGGATTTTTTTGTTACGATCCTAAAACTAAACTCCTCCTTTAATTGGTGTTTCAATACAACACCCGCAAACTCTACCTCCTTTTCGTTTAATAGTTCATGTTGCACAATGTATAAAATCGAAATATCTTCGCTAACCTTCAAATTGATTTCATTTGATTTATAATTTTCTAACTCCGCTTGCATAATAGAGACAACTACTTATTGAAGATATAAATTATACCATCTGCGAGGCTTATTGCAGAGGAGCTTTATTTCAGATATTAAACTTGGTACATCTCACGAGACCATAAGCTCCAATGATACCATGACATTGAGTCTTGGTTTTAAAATAGACGGCCTGATAAGAGAAATATTTTCCCAAAAAAATTGGGAAAGAGCATATGATAAACACGATAATGGATTCAGACTTGCTGTTCTACTAGAATTAAGGGTATGTAGAAAGACGGTTGACAATATCAAATTTGTAAGAAAGGCAGTACTATTTTGGACAAGAAATCCAAAATTATCATACAGAGTATGGATCTCGATAATAAAGGACGAAACTCCTTATTATCCCCTCGCTATTGAGGAAGCAAAATCACTACTGTTTGATGTAACTAAATCTATAGTACTTGATAGCAATTTACTGAAAAAAGGAGAGAATCATATTCAGATCTCTATCAAGGTTTCTTGGGGAAAGCATGTTTATACGGAACCTTCAGAGTTGCGCGGAGAGACTAAACTTGTAAATGTTAAAAAATTGTGAATTATTGATTCTTATCCTACTTTCGTCTTACTATAAATATAGTCGATTGTGATGAAAGACTAATGGCAAAGTTTGATGGTGTCAAAGGTCAAGAATTATTGGATGTTGAAGAACAAAAGGACGAAATTACATTAATTTTCAAAGACAATCGATTTTTGTTTATTAAAATAGAAAACGGCAAGTTGATCTCTGATTCAGTACCAGAATAAACTGGATTCAAGACGCTACTAACTATTCCACTGTATTTTACAAAAACTAATACTGTTTAATAATTGACTAATTTGGTTACTATAGATAGTATTAACAGAGAAATCATCAATTGCACTCGTTGTAAGAGATTAGTTACATACACGCGGCTAGTCGGCAAAAATAAGGTCAAAAGATTTTCAAATGAAGTATACTGGGCAAGACCAGTTACTGGATTTGGAGATACTGATGCAAATGTTCTAATTATTGGTCTAGCACCAGGAGCACATGGTGCCAATAGAACTGGCAGACTCTTTACCGGGGACCACTCTGGACAGTGGCTAATGAGGGCTTTATATGAAACTGGTTTTTCAAATATCCCAAGAAGTACGTCGACTGATGATGGCTTGATCCTGAATAATATTTTCATTAGTTCGTGTATCCGGTGTGCACCTCCATCAAATAAACCGCTGAATTCAGAATTAGCCAACTGTTCAAAGTATCTTATCGGTGAACAAGAATTATTGAAAAAAGTAAAGGTTGTAATAACACTGGGTCATACATCATTTCTAACATATTGTAAGATTAATGATTTGGGGAAATTAAAGTTCTATCATTTAGCCAATTACAGAGTAAATGACAGACATTTGATAGCATCATATCATCCTAGTCGACATAACACAAATACGCAGAGGCTAACGTGGGAGATGTGGGTGGAGGTTTTCAAATTAACCAAGATAATACTCTCAAATAATAATTAAAGTCTAATGAAAATTGTACTATTGTATCGATAATCAAGGCTATATTGTTTTTTAATACGGAATCTTATTAATTATTTTGTAAAGAAAATAAATATTTCATCTATGAGTGTTAACTGAATTTCTGCAAACCATTAAAAGACAGTATTTCTTTTAAAAAGTTATGATTGGTAAAGGGTATTTGTCAATATTGTTCACGGTGACAATTATTGTTGTACTTTCAATTTTCACTGCAAGTGCACAGACTGTTCCA
>JAATVL010000276.1 GCA_014523525.1 Nitrososphaerales archaeon TH703
AAAGCATAATGACTACTGTAAATTCGATCCTCATCTTTTTATTAACGGAAACGGAAACGTAACTCTCATATGCTCCCATACCCATGCTTTAAACTATAACTATTTGAAAGATTTTGAACATTTTACTCTACAAATAAGAGTACCTATAAACGAGCCCGGCCAATGTATAGAAGGGATGCTTGTCTTTAATTGTAATAATTGAAAACACTAGAGGAAAAAAATTGTGGTTCCAAAGAATTAGAAAATCTGGATGCTGAAACATCAAGCTGTAATAAACTTCTAGTAACAAGTAACTGTTCTAATTACTAGTATTTTTATATACCTAGAACCAGTATTAGATTTTCTAAAAATTTATTTAGAAAATTGTAGCTGAATTCCCTAATATGGCAAGCTCAAATCCCGGTGACCGCAATTTATATTGCAAAACAGATTTTCAGAACCTATTAATCGTTGCACGTTAGTGATTATTAGTAATCGATCTTAACACTAATACTGTAGATCGTTTTCAAATTTTGAAACAGTCGTGATACCTCTCTAATTTGAGTTCCAAATTATAACAATACTCATTAAGAAAATTCTAGCTATAGACCATAAATGTCAATATCCCTCAAATAAAGTCACAGATTGAATAGATAATGCCAAGATTTTTATATTATTAGCTTGATACAAATTTATCTTTTGTCTCAAATTATTAATCTTCCCAAAACTATGTATAAGAATAAGCATGAATTATTTGAGCAGGTATTTCAGGCAATATTAAAAAGCGGTGAAGACGGGGTTTTTCAAACTGAAATCTGCAAGGAATTCTCACTAGATAGTAGGGACGGATCAAGGCTAGCTGGAAATCTGGAAAGGCAATCTCTCATTTCTCGTGAAAAAATATTGCACAAGGGCAGATGGACATACAAACTAATTGTAAAGAAATCGGCCATCGCCGAATATAATAGAAAACCAATACAAATCGAGAGTGTTGAAGGAGCTCCGTGCTTTAGCTGTGCTTATCAACAATCATGTTCTTCTGAAGATGAAGGAAGTCCTTATAGTCCGGCAAAGTGTGTTTGGTTAGAGGAATGGATTGTTGCTGATTTCGAAAAGGGCTACATAAAGAATGAAAAATAAAATAGTATAGTTTTGTTACCCTAGCTTGCTATTAAAAGCAACAGGATAGATCGTAAAAGCCGAGTCTATCTGAGCAGTTCCGTTGACATTCCATTCCGTAGAGTTGGTTACAAACTTGCCATTATGTAATTTATCAAATAATTCTGAATTAGAATTAGTATGGCTTAGTAGAATTGTTGACTGAAGCGTAGTAGGTGAATTTGGATACAACTGTGGTCTTCCATTTGGTGGGATATCTTCGTATGAGAGAATTCCATTACCCAAATGAGTATTATTTGCGTTGACTGTGTACTCAATTTTAGAAGTTGACAAGGCTTTATTGCCTTGGTTAAGTATCTCAAAAGTTACTTTTAGCGGGATGGTATTGTTAACGAGATTTGAATTTTCAATTGTAATATTTTTGATAATTATTTTTACATCTGTTAATTCACTACCGCCTTTGAGGAGGTCAGGAATAGCAGGGAAAAGTACAATAAACGCTACGATAGCAGCAATAGCACCTATAAGGATAGCTCTTCTTGACCCGATAAACATGATCAGGATTATTATGTCATAAATATAATCTTAGTCCAGAAATCTATTGGTTAATCAGATGGGAAACAGTCCATCGCATATCGCATAAATCCGGCTATAATAAATAGACTAAAATTATCTTTTGATTATAGGATTCTTGAAAATAATGGAAAAAAAGATTGTTGCTTCTATTGTCATTATTGCAGTGATAGCGATTGTTATTTCTTTAATCGCCTTTAGTGGAAATTTTCAATCAGGCGATTTTTCAAAAATAGGCCTAGCCAATATGAATATTACAAAGTCAAGTATTTTCAATCAGGAAGCAATTAAAGAGTCTAAACCACCTGAGTTATCAATTAAAGATATTAGAACAGGAATTGCTGATGATGGAAAGGGAAACTTTTCAATTATTTTTAATGTCTTCAACCCAAATAAAGGTACCGTTATACTTGAATCGATATCATACAATGTATATTCCAATTCTACAAAAATTGCTTCTGGTGACATAGGGAATCGGCCAGAAGGTTTTGTAGATTCACAAGATAGTATTTTTCCAGTTATTGGAAACGGTACACTCATTTTAAAAGATAAGAAAATAATCCAAAGTAGCAAGGATCCAAATTTATCCCAAATTGCCAATAATATTAATGCCTCAAAATACCTAGTAAATGGAACCTATTTTTTCAAACAAATGGGGAGCTTCCAATCGACGGGCGGCGAACAGCAATTCAGTATTAATTACCCGCATCCATGAAAATAAGAAAATCTTTAGAAAAAATTAAATGCTAATGAGATAAATCTGAAGATATGGCGGAAGCATTCTTAATGTATGGTATTACAACAGGAGTTTTTGTAATATTCACCGGTATCTTGTTTGGGGTTAGAACAAGAAGGATTAATCAGCTGATTCAGAGGTCAAGAGTAGAAAAATAAATTTCTTGACAATTATTTTTTCTTCCCAACTCCTAAAATATCCAGCATATGTCCTGATTCTTTTTGTTGCCCAAAACATCTTTGAAAATACTTGCATGAAAAACATAACTCGCTAGGTTCTACAACTGGTGTCTTTTTTTCCTTAAGCAAGAGGTGCAAGATTCTTGCTCTTCTTACAACTTGCTCAAACATTCTTTTACTTTTTGAAACACTGAATTCAACAAATTTGCCTTCAGGTGTAAAGTAAACTATGAAACCGCCTATAATGTCGAAAATAAACATGCTTGCATTAGTGTAAAGAAGATCATTTGGATGAGGATATTCTGGTATTTTGGAGACCGGTACGAAATTAATTATCATATCATTATCTATTATTAAGTCTACAGTAGCATAAATTGCAAGATCGTCAACCTTATACTCCCTTGTTATTCCATTCAGAAACATCGTAAGAGAGCTTTTGAATATATTGGTCAAAGCATTTGAAAATTCGTCTACAAAAGGATCCATTCTTTCAAAATAAGACAACCTACTGCAACGTGTTATTTCTAATACATGTATTCCATTTGAGTCATAACTTAGTGCTAGTTTCTTAGAGATTTTAATTAGTTCGTCTTCTATGACTTTGTGGAAGTTCTTAGCCCCAAGCATCGTTGCTCATTAAATAAAAGTCATATTTATATTGCATAGATAAAGTCACCCACTTTCAATTAAATGAAACCTAAGTAGTAATGTTGCGTATAAAACGTTCAATTCCAAATTTTTTGGATCACCTTATTATAGGATTAAAAACCAGATTTTATAGGATCGTCCGGTTTCATTAATTCTCGCAGTAGGATAGTCGCATACGAACCTGTTGGTATTTTGAATTTTACCAAAAGATTATCAGAATAAGCGAAATCATTTACTAGGAGTGGTAATTGTCTAAAGCCACCCTCTACACTCAATTCCTGCATTTCCTTAAGATAGAAATCTTTGGGGGAGATATTTTCCTGTTTCATCAGGAGGGACAAACTATTTTCAAACCTTCCATCTGTAGATTTAAATGAATAACCAGGCAAATGCATTGCAGGCACCAGGTTACTATTACCGTCATCCAGATATTTCATCAATTTACCCATAGTCATTTGATTTTCTAACTTGAAGCAAAAATCATTTTTTAGGCAACAAGAAATTGATTCTCCATTCCTTATCATACTGCTCAAGCATTTGTTAAACATAAAAGCTTGGTACGCATGAACGAATAATCTCCTTATATTTAATGGAACTGATCTTAAGGCGCTTATGTATCCCTTGCCATCGACAAGCGGTCGCAAGAGATTGCGCTCAATGTCCATTCCTTTTGGGATAATCTTCAAAACATGTCCATAATTTTTCGGATCATTGCACTTTTCTCTTATTTCCTTACTAAACTGAGTATCATATTCTGTTGTATGGCACAAGAATATTTCAACTGCTTTGTTAAAATTTCTATTGATAATCTCTCTGCCGACTAAATGTGTAACTAGTCTTTCACTGCCAAAACGTTGAAGACCGTAATAATTTGGAATATTGCTGATTTCAGTAATAAATTCATCAATATCGCTCCTTAATGGATTTGAAATATTTATCTCGAATTGGTTTCCCTTAATATGAGATTTTTTTATGGAATGTTTTGAGTATCCAAGTAACGATAAATTTGTATGCGTGGTCTTTCCTATTCTGAATTTCTTGTTATCACAGGTTGCATATTGTGTGGTAACGGCTTTAGAATCCTTAATTCCTAGTACTCTAACCTTCGTTCCAAGCTGATTGGATATCTCAATAATGGCGTGATTAGAATCCAGTCCTTTTTTTTGTAATAGCAATACTGGGAATCTATATGAATTGTCAGAGTTCCTAGATATGTCCATTGAAATTGATTCAACGAGTAATTCTAAAACCTTAAAGTCTTCATTCTTTACCTTTATTGAACCTCCAGTTCCATCAAATTTTGTAGAGTATATTTCAATGCCTGCCATCCTGTCAATATTTGGGACATCTTTATTCATAGTCTGTTGATTATCCA
>JAATVL010000277.1 GCA_014523525.1 Nitrososphaerales archaeon TH703
TAAATTATGATAAAGGTAATTATGGTGATACATGCCCCGATTGTCACCGGAGACTAAGAACGATCTCTCATGGTTCAAGAAAGACTAGGGGAAAGGTTAAGAGGATATGAATTCTCTACTTTTGTAATAATATTTACTTGTGTTTGTTTTGCTATATCTTACCTGGCACGTGTTCACTACAGTAACGTTCTACGATAGTAATTCCTTGCGTTCTATACTTTACTAAATGAGTATTGAGGTTGAGGCATTTAGAGCAGTAACCGACTAAATTGCTGCTGTAGCCAACTAACTTTTCTATCTTATTCATTCTAGATAGCATGGATGATGGATTGTAATATTTTTCTTGATTGCCCCTATAACCTTCTTTTTTCCATCTTTCTACTAATTTAGCAGGGAGTTTTCCCTCCCAGATCCTCTTAATCTCTTCTTGGTGTTCTTTCCAGTCTATCTTTACTATTCTACCCTTACCCTTCTTTACAGGTGGAGGCGTATTAGAATTCTTGAAATGTCTTATTGGAGCGGGCATATATTATTCATTGATTTCAGTAATGTTGTATTCTGTCTTCCCTGGTGTATCTGTCTCTGATAATTACACGATATTTTGATATTTGTTTAGCTGTTTTATTATCGGTCTCTGTTATTATGTAGCACTTTGGTTCATTCATTTTACTACTTACTTATTTAATTTGTTACGTATTCTTTTCTTAGGTTTACGAATCTTAGCAGGTTTTGCCACGTTCTTACCTTTTACATATCTCTTTGTTACTTTTACCAATTGTTTATATCACCTACCTCTTACTTTATGGCTTCCAACTTACCGGTAGATTCCTCATACTTTACACGGACACCATCCTTGTCTTTCAACTGCCCCGTTTTCTCATCTTTATAATACCCTTTTTGCTGCGCTTCACCTAACTCTTTCAAAGACAGTTCACAAAATTGGGACCAATTGAAATTCCCGCCATGGGCACCACTATGGGAATTGTCAGGATGCTGTTGTCGAAAACTTAGATGTCCTCCATAAGCAACGCTTTCGGGAGTTGTGCCTGGTGAGTTTTTCATCAAGTCATTAAGGAATTTTACACGGTCTGCTTTATTCTCTGGTAGGAATATGTAGTGTTCGTATGTGTTTTTAACTACATCATATTTACTCCTTCGCTCTCCAGTTGTCTCATCATAATCTTTTTTTGTTATACCTGTATTGGAAGCAGTGAATTTAAGTTTTGGTTTCAAGTACCAACCTTCATGAAATTCTGCACCTATTTCATTTCCCATTTTGTCTACTCCTAGATAGGTCCCCATAAAAATATAACCCATCATGGGTTACTGTTTTACCATTTTCAATAATAGTTATTGGCTGCCTACACATTGCCGTGATTAGTTTGAATTCCTTTTGATTTATCAACTAAACTATCGAAGCGTTTCTGATTCTTAACAAGGTGAAAGTCTTCTCTAGGATAATCTTTTGACTCTGGTACAAGTCCTTTCTTCGCAAACTCCGTGTCGTACTCTTTTATAGAACGTTCATTAATTTCTATGTGTCGTGGGATACCTGCTATCTGTTTAAGTTCTCTATCTTCTTCTTGTCTCTCTAAATCATTTAGTTCAGACATATAATAATAAGTACGTAACCATGTTTTATTAAGAACAGTTACGTATGTTATATCATGAACTATTTTGTTGGTAACCAAAACGATGATGATATACCAGGATATGATAGAAGATATCCAGCACTAAAGAGACGTGGAGGAGTTGGAATAATTGATTTTCATGAAGATGATCCCGAAGAAGAGAAGGTAATACAATATTGCAAGCACTGTCTTGAAGCTGGTTTTCAGGTAAAACTTGGTCCTAAAATATTAATGCCAAATGAAAAGAGAGGCGAGGACTATGAAAGCTGGCTCCAGTGCGATCAGTGTTATAGTATTTATCCTGTTTATGAAATTGAAAAACAAAAGAAATTGCAAGTTGGTGAGTTAAAGGGTCATGTAGTAGAAAATCCATTTGATGCCAATGAGACTTTGGAATCTGTTTCTAAACGCACTACTGCAGCTGGAATTAAAGTAAGAAAGAAAAGGAATAGACCTACTCATAAAGATAAGGAAATTGACAGAGAGATCCAGCAACACGGTAGCGAAAATGTTCACGTACTAGAAGACACAGATCCATGATTAAAAAAAGTGAAATTTCAATAAGTCCGGATCTATTTAAAGTATAAAGTCCATAATTATACAATGGAGAGTATGAAATGCGACCATTGCAAAAAGCATATCCTTTCTCTAAATCAAATTCTAGATATCTTTGTATGCAATGATTGCTATCATAAACTGATTTCTAAAATATACTATCCAAATGCTATACACGATTAATTAACAACTGATGGGATGAGTTTTGATTGAAGAGGCTGAACAAGAACCAACCAATTTCCCACCAGTTGCTTGTGTTCAGACGTTGTAATTTGGTGTACTACATACTATAAAATGGCTTGCGTAGAATGATATAAGAATTTATGAATTAGTAACGTTCTTTTCTATCCAAACTCTTAATTGTTTTGTCAAAGATCATTATTTCTCTTAATTAAAATGTTAAACAATTTAAACTTAAAGACAATTTATTTAAATTTGTAAGGTAAACTTCTTATCATTCTTAGTATAAGTAACAAAATTGTTTACTGATTGAGCATGAGATGAATTTATTAAGAAACTCACAAAAACCAAGCGGATCGGAATAGGGATGCCATAAATCTTAATTTTATTCAATATGCGTTAGAATTTACTATAAACTAATAACCTTTTCCAGCAATTTTTCATTTTCGTGCTTACTCAACCAGCTGCGGCTATGGTTTTTGTCTTTCGTAAGTTATTTTAAATGTTAATAAGCTATTAGTGCATAAAGATAAACAACTGGTGGGTGATTATGGTTGCTTACAATCAAATCAATTCCCCCCACCAGCTGCTTCTTTTTATTTAGATCGTAATCCTAAATATTAAATTTTATGGTTAGAATTCTCCTTAATTAATCAAATCTATATGGTTTGACTGCCAACCTAAGAGCGTCTAAAGTATCATTATAGCTTGACTGTGTTTTATCAAGTGAATGATCACAATTTGGCCATTCTAATATATGTTTTAAAATTTCAGCGTATAACACATTTTTTTCAACAACAGCTTTTGCCATATCGCCCTTATTGTGGTAGAGGGGAAATATAAAATTTGAATGTAAATTGAAGTAAATAAAGAATGGCATAAACTCTTTTAAGCTAAGCTTTAGCTTAGAGACTAAAACAATTTTTGTTCTTCAAAAAAATTTTTACATCAAAACACACAATATAATTCAAGTCCCTATGAACCCAAACGAACTATTCCTGATAAAAACGCGCTGTGATTCAAATTCCTTAAAAGAATAAAATTTTAAGCAAAAAATCGTTAGCCTTTTTCAGAGCTTTTTCCAGCCACGTTAATGTCTACGAATTCTGGCCTATCTAGAGGAGAATTTTTACCATTTTCGCACTTGAGCTTAAAATTATCTGTACTCATGACACATA
>JAATVL010000278.1 GCA_014523525.1 Nitrososphaerales archaeon TH703
ATGGTTCGATATGTAATAAAAAAATCGAAGCAGTACCACATCACCAAGGAAGGTTTAGAATTATTACGTGAACACAATGGAACCACTACAATAAAATAGATTTTTACTACATCATAGCCAAATTTTTATTTGTAATTATCATACGTTCTTATCATATTTTGTTATCGTCGTACGCAGAGAGGGTGTTAAAGCGAAATTTAAAAAAAATTGTGAGTAAATACCTTGATAATTCGTTACTTTTGTCTGGTGGATTGGATAGTAGTGTCTTATGCTACTTGATGAGACCTAAATTAAGTATTGTAACCTCTTTAGGTCCCAACTCACAAGATCTAAAATATGCTAAGAGCATAGCAAAAAAATATAGTCAATATCATATTGAGTGTGTTGTTGATTTTGAGGACATCGTTAGAATAGTCCCGAACATTATTAAAACATTCAAGACCTTCGATCCACTGGAAATAAGAAATTCTTCGGTTTTTTTCTTTGGCATGAGGGAGGCAAAATATCATGGTTACGATGGCATAGTTACTGGAGATGGTGCAGATGAATTATTTGCTGGATATAATTACCTTCAAAGATATTTTGCAGACCTAAGAAAATTGCAGGAAATTTTAATTGAACTGTGGAAAATAATGAGATTTTCTTCAAGAAAGATAGGAGAGACGCTGGGAATAACCGTCAATACTCCATACCTAGAAAATCCACTTTATGATTTGGCAACTTCAATTGACATAAATGATAAAGTAGGAGAATATAAGGGTAAAAAGTGGGGAAAATTCATTTTAAGGAAGGCCTTTGAAAAAGAACTTGGACCAACAGTATGGAGAAATAAGATGGCTTTGGAAGAAGGTTCCGGATTTGAAGAAATTTCAAATAAATTTGGAGATCTTATCGATCATGAAGAATTTGAGAAGGAATCTAAAATTGTAGCTCTCGATAATGTGATTGTCAGAGACAAAGAACATCTCTATTATTATAGGATCTACAAATCATTTTTTGGATGCCCTGCCAAACAATCGTGTGATTCACTTAGGTGTTTGTTCTGCAGCTCTTGTTTATCATATCCAAAGTATTGTTATACTTGCGGAGCTTTCCCACCTGTTTGAATTCACTAATGTTCTAATTGCAAAAGCGGTAAACGTCTAAATATCTTTTTTTTAGAAAATAGTTCATGGCTGGCATGGAAGACAATCCATTTAAGAAATGCATTAACCCTACATGTAATCTTACTTATGAAATTAATAACAACATACTTGTTTGTAAATGCGGTTCATTTTTGGACATTATTTATCAAAAAAATTTTTCTCGCGAACTAATCCAAACATTCTATCAACGTAGAAACCATGGGGGAAACATCTACAATGAAAGTGGTGTATGGAGATTTCGAGAACTAATTAACTTTGCCAACCTGGATACAGAGGATTTTGAACAGTGCTCCAAAATTCTGGTTTCACTTGATGGTTCTGAAGGCAGGCAATCTAAACCTTACAAAATGAAAAGGGTTTCAGAATATTCGCTAATTGATAACGATTTCCTTCTATTACAACCTGAAGGTTACAATCCTAGTGGTTCATTTAAAGACAATGGAATGTCGACTGCTGTGACACATGCTAAAATGATAAATATGAATAAAATCATCTGTGCCTCAACAGGAAATACGTCAGCATCTGCTGCAATGTATGCTGCAAATGAAAATATCGAATGTGAGGTCTTTGTTCCAAAAGGAGAAATAGCGCCTGGCAAACTTGGCCAAGCATTCCAATTTGGTGCACAAGTAATTGAGATTGATGGCAACTTTGATGACGCTCTAGCATATTCATTGAAAGAAGCCCAAGAACTAGGTGCATACACGGTAAATTCTATTAATCCATTTAGGATAGAAGGGCAAAAAACAATACTATACAGAGCTCTAGAATATCTTGACTGGAATCCACCGGATTGGATAGTATATCCTGGCGGTGCATTAGGAAATACTGCTAGTTGTGGAAAGGCCATAATGGAACTATACGACCTCGGATGGATAAAAAAAATTCCAAGACTACTTGTGGTAAATGCAGAAGGAGCAAATACCTTTTATGAATTAACTAACGGTTTGTTTGGAGATAAGAAACTAGAATGGAATAATGGAAGACCTGACCTGAGTCTAATTAAAGAATATTATGATGAAAAAGACAAGAAGGGTATCAAGCCACGTACCAAAGCCACTGCAATACAAATAGGTAAACCTGCAAATTTGATCAAGGCATTAAGATCAATACACTTTACTAACGGCATTGTTACACAAGTTTCTGATAAGGAAATGAGTGATGGAATGGCCTTAGTAGGACTAAACGGATTTGATTGCGAAATGGCCTCGGGTGCCGTTCCTGCAGGAATAAGGAAGCTCAGGAAAGAGGAGATCATAAAAAAGGATGATGTTGTAGTAGGAATACTGACGGGTAAACAAAAAGATCCCAGATTATCAATTGATTATCATTTAAATCAAAGCAACAGATTTTCCAAACCCCCAGTTGCAAAATAGCAATGTCTGAAGATTTTCTAAACTTAAACTACAACACAATCATAGACGAAATTACAAGATTTATTTCAGAACAAGTAAGATCGAGGAAGAAAAACGGTGTAGTCATGGGGCTTAGCGGAGGTCTTGATTCTTCCGTTTGTCTCGTATTAGCGTCAAGATCCATTCAAAGAAATAGAATAATGGGATTAATTATGCCAGAAAGAGGACTTACGCCGAAAAAAGACATCGACAATGCTCGTGACCTGGCTAAGGAGATGAAAATTAAATCTAAGGAAATTCATTTTGAACGTGCAAAAAAAATTTTGTTAAACGAATTACCAAAGAACAAACTTTCCGGTGGAAATCTTTCTGCAAGACTGAGGATGGCATTTCTATACCATTATGCAGCAATCGGCAATCTTCTAGTTCTAGGAACTTCGGACAAGAGTGAATTGTTGATTGGCTATTTTACTAAGTTCGGTGATGGTGCAGCTGATATACTTCCACTTGGTGGACTGTTCAAGAGCCAAGTCAAAATGTTAGGAAAGCATTTAGGTCTCTCAGAGCAAATTGTAAATCAAGCAAGCAGCCCTAGGTTTTGGAGAGGACATGTAGCAGAAAAAGAAATCGGGTTATCATATCACGAGATAGATACCATCTTGCAATGCTATCTAAAAAATGATTTGAATAACTGTAAACAAAGCAAGAAAAAGATAAAATTAATAACTAACATGATAAAAAAATCTCAACATAAAAGGGAACAGATTCCAATATTCAATGCGCTATAGGTTAGACTCGATTTTGGATAAGTAAAAAGCAAGACAAAAAGAAAATAAACTCAATTTATTGCATAATTAGTTTGACTTTTATATTGATTGAAACCTTTGAATAAGGTTGCCAATATCAAGCAATCAGTTAAAGTTAATTTCTATAGTCGCAACAATTGTTGGGATTTATGGAATTGCGATTTTTATTCAGACTAATTCGCCAATTTTCTTACTCACTTCAGTGGCAAATTTAGCGCTTGCGGCTTTTTTTTGGTACAAATACTCTATTAAAAATAAACAGATGACTTCCAAAAAGCGCAAATAACCATGATCTGAATCTATCTAGGGAAGGAACAGTATCAATAGGGCCATTGAAGCAAGTGAAGCAAGAAGTATAATCGTTGCTTTCCACATTGCCTTTGAAGCCTTTTCTCCAATATCCCATATACCTCCACCAACGTATGTGTTTTTAATTCTAGTGTAGCTATAAACCTTTTCAAAATCTGCCGAAGGTGTCCAAGAAAAGTCATATTTTGGAGTATTCTTTTTAATAGTAATCGATTCATCATAGTTTTTCTTACCATTTGAATCAGATAATACTTCATACGCCTCGACGACCTTCATGAATTTTTCCTTGGACCCTACGTTCTTATTTTTATCTGGATGATATTTCAATGCGAGTGCTCTAAATGATTTTCTTATCTCATCTATTGAAGCATTCTTGTTGAGCTCAAGAACTTTATAATAATCATCCATATGTTATTTTAC
>JAATVL010000279.1 GCA_014523525.1 Nitrososphaerales archaeon TH703
TAATTTGATTAACTTTGTTTCAGAAACTGCAAAGATAGGAAGGAATGTAAAGATTTGGCATTTCAGCTACATTGGTAACAATACTAAGATAGGAGACAATGTATCTATTGGTTCACTCGTACACATAGATTATAATGTAAAAATTGGAGACAATACAAGAATTGAAGGTTCTGTTTATATTCCTCCCTTAACAGCAATTGGAAAAAATGTATTCATCGGACCGTGTGTGACTTTTACCAATGATCCCTATCCAATGAGCCCAAAAATGATTGGAGTTGTCGTGGAAGACGGGGCAATAATTGGAGGCAGAGCTGTATTTAAGGCTGGGATAACTGTTGGAAAAAACAGCGTAGTAGCAATGGGAGCGGTTGTAACAAAAGATGTACCTCCTAATGTTGTTGTAATGGGTCATCCGGCAACGATAAGATATTCAAGAGAAGACTATGATCTTAAGAAGAAAAATTGGAATAGTTAACATATACTTCCATTACAATAAAAATTAATGAATTTTAGCTGACATTATTCAATATTCATAACTTCTACCCAACAATCATTGCAAAAATCTTTATCGTTTACTATTTTTCGTTGAAGATTTACATTTTTTTCGTCATATAATTTGAGACACATTACACAAATGGACATTATTATATTATACGCATTTTTAGCATATTAACATTATGTAAAAAATTTATGATATTTGTTTCATTTTCCATTTAATTTTGTGTCATCAAATCTTGAAAATTATTTGCTTTATTAATTTATATTTATAAAAAAATAGTAATCATCACTATGGTCCCTGATCTGCCAGAATGGGGAATCGATCCTGTTCCTCCAAAACATAGAATCCTGGGAGGATTTGACTATTTCATTTTGTGGTCGAGTCTTGGCGTTGGTTTATTAGTTTTTTCTGCAGGATCTTTTTTGTCCGAAGCCCCTTTTTATCACGCATTACTTGCAATAATAATAGGCTCAATTACTGGCTCCATACTCTTGTCATTAGCAGGAAAAATAGGAAGCGATCATGCTATTCCATCTCTTATTGGAATAAGACCGGCTTTTGGATTGTATGGATCATATCTTGCCGCTATACTAAATATAATACAACTTATTGGCTGGACTACATTTGAGATTTTAATACTTTCAAAGGCTGCTCAACAATTAACAAATATCCACGTTACTTTTGTATGGAATATTATATTTGGAATAGTTATCACCCTGCTTGGTATATTTGGACCATTATTTTTAGTAAAACAGTGGTTATCAAAGTTTGCAATATGGATTGTTTACGCTTCTTCAATAATAATTTTGATCGTTCTGTTATCTCAAAATCTTCCAAATGTCATATCCACGGCTGGTAAAGATATGTCGTTCTTTGTTGCTCTTGACCTTGTAATTGCCATGCCTATCTCTTGGATGCCACTCGTCTCAGATTACAACAGGTTTGCAAAGACAAGTAGGGCTGCCTTTGTGGGTACTTTAGTTGGATTTTCAATAACAAATATCATTTTTTATCTTGGAGGAGTATTATTGGGGCTTGGGGATGTTTCATCAATCATTATTTCAATTCAGGCAATTTTATTCGGATTTATTCTATTGGTTATCGTTGTTGATGAGGTAGATAATGCATTTGCAGATATATATTCTGCAGCAATCTCTTCACAAAGTATCTTTCATAATCTAAATCAACGACATCTAATTATTGGATTTTCTATTGTAAGTACCATTCTAAGTATTTTTATATCAATTGAAGGGTATGAACAATTTTTGCTGTTGATAGGGGCACTATTTATTCCGCTATTTGGAGTCGTGTTAACCGACTATTTTGTAGTTAAGCGTGGTAGATATCAGAATAATATGATGTATGGTGATGGTAACACGCTGATAAAGATAGGATATCCTGCTATTGTTGCGTGGTCTATTGGAGCGGTGTTATATTATCTACTTTCACAACTTTCGCCGATATATGTATCACAGATACCAACGATAGGTTCCACAATTCCAAGTTTGATAGTCTCCTCGCTACTGTACGTGCTAATTACTAAACTTCTTAAGTTTAAGGTTGCCAAAAAGGCGATATAATATTTCATTTAGGTGGTTTATATCTCACATATACATTCCTTAAATCTAACTTTCAATAATATTAGTTACTTGTCTAGATGTAATATCCACAAGAATTTTTTTGATGAAAATTGTGATGATTGTAAATTAGAATATTCTGAATTAAAAGGACTCAATCAGCCAAAGACTGAAGATGATCATAGACGGGAAAAAATAACAAATAAATCGAGTAAAAAACCCTATAAAGAATTTTCTGAAGAGAGAGCAAAAAAACTTTATGAGGAGTTATTGATACAATTTTTGAGAACAAAATCAATCAACGAAATTGAGGCCGCAAGAAGAGCAAGGAAAATTATTAGAAAGCAGTGTGCAATTAGAGGAATTGAAGTTTGGAATTGGCTGAAAACAAAATAAATCTATTAATGTGATTATATAAAATTACTAGAATAATTGTAATTTCTTTATTTTCGATTAATGATTAATAATAATTGTTGACCAATAGATTAAATGATTAATAATATAGCAAATATTTTATTTCTTTACTAGTTAATTTATCTTAATTTCATATGACATTAGAAACGATCATAGATGAATTAAATGGAATAGCTCAACAAGGAGTCTTCTACCTGTTGATGTGTTCATTTGGGTTCTTGAGTATTATCATTGTAAATGGAATAATTAGATCCGCTCGTAAAGACAAAAGAAATATGAATAAATCTTAAGGATATGCTTATCGATGATATTAGACCTAACCAGAGAAGTAAGGAATGACACCAAAGTGTTTCCAGGTTCGCCACTACCCAAATTTATTACTTGGACTAAAATGGATGTGCATGATTATGATTCAGAGGTGATCTTTATGAGTACTCATACAGGCACTCATATGGATGCTCCATCTCATTTTGCAAGCGATGCCTCATCAATCGACAAGATATCCGTTAGGAGGTTCATTTCTAATGCTATTCTAATCAAGATAAAGAAAGGATCAAATCAACTAATTACTGCTAATGAAATAGAAGAATCAAATGTCAGGATAATGGAAGGAGATACCATTGTATTTTCCACTCTGTGGGAGAATGAAATAGATAAGGAATATTTTTTTAGTCACAGTCCTGGTCTTGCAGAGGATGCAGCTAAATATTTGATTAATAAGAAAGTAAATGCAGTATGTATAGATTCACCCAGTATTGATAGGGGTTCGGATAGTAGTTTTGCCGTACACAAATTATTATTATCTAAGGAAATATTGATTGTGGAGAACTTGTGTAATTTGAATAAACTAAACAGTCAATATTTTACATTGATAATGGCACCACTGAAATTATCTGGTGCATCAGGGTCTCCTATTAGAGCCATTGCTGTTGAGAAGAATTTTTCAGAGAAATAAAAAATAATGTCTACTCGGTAACAATATCTCAAATTCGGCAATAAGAAGTGTTGAATACCTTAAATTTACATCGAGTTTTAATACTCCCTAAAACTATAGTGTAGTAGTATGCCAACAGCTTATGTTTTAATAAATTGTGATCTTGGTTCTGAGGAGGAAATATTACAGGAAATTAAAAAGCTCCCAGGGGTAAGTGAAGTAAGTGGAGTATATGGAGTATACGATATTATTGTAAAGATTTCTGCAGATACGATGGATAAGCTTAGGGAAACGATAACATGGCACGTGAGAAGAATAGATAAGGTTAGATCCACACTAACGATGATAGTAATCGAAGGTCAGTCAGGAAAAGATAAAAAGAATCAACCCAACATGTTTTGAATAATTTTAATATTTTCAACAAATGTGGATGCCTCATTTGGGGCATTGAAGAAATGTGGTGATGCTCTCACTGCTTTTTTCTTTCCACCTCCAACAACATCCCTCTCTGCAACAATTATTCCCTTCTCCTGCAGACTAGATACTGTAGTCTTTGGACTGACGGAATCTATCGCAAAAGTAACTATTGATGTTCTGAGCTTTTCATCCTCGGGTCCAAAGATCGAAATACTAGGAATCGTTCTTAGCTCCTCGGTTATTACATTTGCGATTTTCATATTCATTTTCCTTATTGCCTTTACACCCAAGCGCTGAATGTACTTTAACGAAGATGCTAGACCAGCGATACCCACATAGTTTCTAAAACCTGTTTGAAATTTTTGTGGAGAATCGGTATATACCAGGTTTTTTTCTTCTGTGATAATTGCAGACTCTCCTCCAATATACTTGGGAGTTAGCAATTCAGCAGATTCTTTTCTGCAATAAAAAATTCCAATACCCGGTGGGCCGCATAACCACTTGAAACCAGGGAAAGCCAGAAAATCGCAGCCCATTTTTTTTACATCTACATTAATTGTACCCACTGACTGGGCAGCGTCAATCGAATATAGCACGTTTTGCCTATTTGCAATTTCCCCGACTTCTTCAACGGGCATTATTGCACCATTATTATAGAGAACATGACTTAGGGTTATCAGTTTTGTATTCTTTTTTTTTGCAATTTTATCAATCTTGTCAAGATCAAAGAATCCCTGATTGTTAATCTTAATTTCCTCCAGTTTGACACCATACTTTTTAGAAAGATTTAACCATGGAAAGTAATTAGCATAATGTTCATGAAGACCTCCTCGTGCAATAATTACGTCTGATTTTTTCCACTCAATACCTGACGCTACATAATTTAATCCTTCAGTAGTACTTTGAGTGAAGATTATCTCTTCAGGTTCACAGTTTATGAGTTGACTTATAATAATTCGAAGCTCTTTCATAAGCGATGTAATATACTCTTGAACAGAGTTCGAGTCAGGTCCCTCTTCTGAGCATCTTACAAGAAAATCAGTAATTGATTTTATCGTAGATAGTGGCATTGGAGCAAATGAGCCACAGTTCATATAGATCTTTTTTTTCGTAACTGGAAAATCCTTTCGTATTAATTCGATATCCTTTTCCTTTGATTCATCATCATAATCCATTATAACCCCTTTTTATAATTCATTATAATAAAAATCATGATTTCTGAAATACTGGATATCAGTGGATTTAATACTTTAATTTATGATGATACTTTTGCAAAAATATGTCTAATTGCATCAACTATATCAGAATTTCAGAATCGGTATCATAATGACAATCAC
Organism: Nitrososphaerales archaeon TH703; assembly: GCA_014523525.1. Classification (GTDB taxonomy): domain Archaea; phylum Thermoproteota; class Nitrososphaeria; order Nitrososphaerales; family Nitrososphaeraceae; genus TA-21. The sequence continues at coordinate 5,179 of JAATVL010000279.1, forward strand.
GGTAAGATAGTTTATTTGGATCTTGATGCGGCATTTACTTCTTACGTTAAGGCTGGATTGATTCCTTCCATAGAAATACAAAAAGTAGATGATTATATTTACCAGTCCAAATCTAGCACTTTAAAAGTATATCTCCCGTCTGAAGATATCTTGGATAATATCATAGTTGATATAATAAAATCAATGAACGAATGTTGCCTAGTTGTTTTTGATTCCATTAATTCATTTTACAATCTTTTTTATAAAAATTTAATACCGAGTTCGAACAATACGCTAAAAATTGGAAGTATAAACCAATTACTTTATTTTGTTCTTATGATGATTTTAAAACATACATCACATTTTAATATCCCTTTTCTGGTAACGAGTATGATTCGTTATAAGGGAAAGGAAGTGGTGACAAGTAATAGACTTCTTACCAAGAAAAGTTCATTGAATTTTTATGTTAAAATTAGAAATCTTAATGATCTTTCAATTACAGTTCTCGGACATCCAAAAACAAATCAAAGAAATTTCGTAATAAAAGATAAGGTTCTAAGATGGGCTTAACCACCCATTTTAATCTTAATTATGCTGAAGCCAACAATCAACGCAATAAGGAGAACTGCAAATCCTCCAATTAAAAAAGACCATTGACTCTTTGATGATGCTGCTTTCCCTGAACTATAAAGCAAATATGCCCCAAACATCCCCATAAATAGTATCATAACTATTACGGTAGTCTCTCCTATAGTCTGTACTGATCTTGATGGAATAATAATTCCCTTTGCTCGCCCGCCTTCTATTATAGAATTTACCAGCCCTGAAGCAAATGCAAAAAATGCAACCAGATAAAGTACAGTAGCAATGGTGATATATTTTGAAGTGCTAGTAAGCATCCAGTTACTTGTATTATGAAGAATAATTAAGTTTATCGACTACATAGATGAGCATTAATATTTGAATCTTGAACAATATTTAGATTGATTGAAGCAGAAAAAACCTTAATCCTAGGAGAAGAATACCATAATTTTATCTGCTCTACAAGATGTAAAGCTACCAAAGATAGCTATACAAAGGCTCTTCGTCAGTTCATGAAGTTTAGGGAAATATCATCATGCAAAGAGCTCCTAAAGGATGAGTCTAGACCTACACAATCGTACATTATAGAATGGATGTTGTACCTCAAAGAGGTAAAAAACTTGTCTACCGCTTCCATAACATTGTATTGTTCGGCACTACGTCATTTTTATGATATGAATGATTACGTGGCTTAAATATGCTCAAACTTATATGGATTCACATTATCAGCAGCAGCGGGTTCCAAAATCGTAACTCTAGCATTATCAGTTCCACCGAACCCGACGTAATCTTTACCAGTATTAGTAACATATTGATATATTATTGAGTGGAGACTTTTTCTGTTTATTTCATATTCAGATAGGAAATTTTAGGATTTTTTGAAATTAGAGGACTTTACCTAATGAGTTCGAATCCCATTCTCCGTGAATATAAAGTAATCTTGGAGCTGACACCGATAATTGTTCTATGTGGTTTATAATGTACCTTATTTCTACATAATTAGAGAAGATATAATTGTTAGAAAAGACATTGAAAAGTATCGAGCCCTTTACATCAAACCCAGAAAAGAATTCAAGATTCTGTGTTGGATGCGGAGAACCTGCAACCAACTTGGTCAAGTACGATACCGAGGGAGCGGTAATAATTGAGAAATATTGTGATAAATGTGCCAAAGCAATTGAAGATAGTTCGCCAAAGCATGCCAATTAATGAAACTGTAATGAAAGTCCTTCCGCACGTTATGAGAAATATCAATGAATTCAATATTCCGCCTGGTGATTCTAACGGTTATCAGATATTATATTTTGGTGTAAACTTGATACTTATGTTTGATTACAGGCTGTCTTTTGACATAGAGGTGGAGAATTCAAATGAACAAATTGGAGTTTTGATAATTAGTAGAAAAAACGTTCAGACTTGGAAAACTAATACCAATATCGAAGATATGACTATATATTATAATAAACATGGAACAAGAATCAGCGATGTTTTTAAGCCATCAGTAAGTGATGCCTATGCATTTATTTTAGACAATAGGTCTTCATCTACAGAACATTATAAAACAAAAAAGGTTGGAGTTACACTTATTCATGCCTGGCAACAAGAAGTAAAGCAATCACAACTAAAAGACAGGGAAGTTAGTGACTTTAAATCATAGTCAATAAGTGGGTCTTAAAATCGTGTCAAATTTGATTCACAAACCACTGGCCCCACATTTCAATATCATATCTAGCTATACTAAGTAAATTATTATTGTTTTTTAAATCATTATTAAAACTATAGTAGCATAATTAGTACTAATGGATGAAGAAAAAGGCATAGAACAAAGGATAGAGAACAGCAATAGTAGATTCTACGAAGCATTTGAATGCTTATCTATTGAAAAAATGGAAGAGGCCTGGAAACATAGCGATAATACTATCTGTATACATCCTGGTTGGGAGATGTTTACAGGTTGGACCGCTATACGGGAAAGTTGGACAAGGATATTTGAAAACACTAGGACGATTAAATTTTTTATTACAAATACAAAGATAAAAACATTTGAAAATATTGCAATAGTTGTTTGTTTAGAAAATATTGATACTGTTATAGATGACGAAAATATCTTTAGAATGGGTGTAATTGCTACAAATATCTTCGAAGAACAGAATGTCAAGAACAATAGTGATTACAATAGTGAATGGCTAATGATACATCATCATGGTTCTGTAGTAACAAATTACATACCTCCTAACGTTTCTGTTTAATACTTGATATAAAACTGGAATCATCTATTACTTGAAAATGATAATAGTCCAAAGCTTAGATTCTTGTTTCTATCATGGGTAACAATAGTTTTATAACTTGTGTTGACATATTTGTAGATAGGGTTGGCAAATATCTAATGGTTTCCAAGTTTCCATTTATCGCAAATGAATTTAGTGGAAAACGTGTTCTTGTAACAGGTGGGACTGCTGGTATAGGTAAGGCTGTGGTAAGTCGCCTTCTTGAAGGCGGAGCCAAAGTTGTAACGACTGCACGCGAGAAAACAATGGATGATGAAATCCGTGAATATGAATTTGTTCAGGCTGATTTGAGCACATCTGAAGGGTGCACAAAAGTAGTCAAAGAGGTAATTTCTCATTTGGGTGGCATAGATATTCTTGTAAATGTTGTGGGAGCATCATCTGCACCAAGCGGTGGTTTCA
>JAATVL010000280.1 GCA_014523525.1 Nitrososphaerales archaeon TH703
ATATCTCTTTACTGAATAGGATGTATTATTTTCTTTTCAAGTTTATGGTGTTGATTGACTATTAAATCAGAACAGTTACTTTTTACTCTCCCTGGAGGTAGGTAAAAGATATGGTTATGTAAACAGCGATGCAACATGGTTTATCTCTGTTATTGCCTTATCTGTAGGAGGAACATTTGCCATTATCAATATTATTAAACATGTAATGGACTATTTCGAAAGAAGAAAGAATAGGTAATAAAAGAGTAGATCCTTCTTTATAGTAACGATAATCTCATAGGAGGTAATTCAACTTCGGTGGGATTCGGACACTGCATGTATAGTGGTTTTGCTCAATAGTATTTAGCTTTTATGTTCTGATGGTAATCTTGCAGGGATTATTTTGGAATTAAATTGAAATCGTTTAGTAACATGAGACTATATTTATTAGCTCGCCTAAATTGTGAACAATCTTTTTGGTTAAGTCTCCAATAAATCAAAGAAAGCATGGGATGGGATGGTACTTCTTGCGCTTTATTGATCGAATATCCTCATTTGATTTCTACTAGTTCAATTCCTTCTTTACTGCCTTTGAGAGTTTTTTCCTTGATGTCTCCTACATTGGTTGCATAGTATTTTTGTTCAACGACATCAGGCTCAAGTGATGAAAACTCCTTAGTTTTGATCACATTCGAATAAGAACCGTAAGGAACAGTGACATTATCGTCCAAACTCAGAACAGTTGCCTTGTCTTCGGCGACATCTTTGGCGAACTCTTGGTCATATGTAGTTCCTACCTTCGGTTGTGCTAGCATTATTAATCCAGCCTTGGCTCCTTTCACTCCGGATTCCCAGGAACCTTCATGAGGGTTTTTCTTATTGGTAAAGTCAGTCGTATCCTCTCCCATGTACCATACATTTCCTTTGTCATCTTGCGCATACCAATCATTTGTAGTCTCTACTAATTTTCCTTCCACAAAGACAGTATCATTAACGACGCGAGTGGGTATCCCCTGGACCTCTTTTGTATCGTTGGTGACAGTGATAATATCCCGCATCGAGTTTCCCTCCTCATCAGTGCCTTTGTAAGTCATTATGGTACCCGGCTTCAAAGAGTAGTACTTATTGTCTATTTTCAGTGGATCATGAAAATTGGATGTGTCCAATGCAGGAGTTTGTGTTTGCACTTTTGATGTCGCAACTACATAATTAAAACCAATACCCGTTGGTTGTTGACTAAATGAACCTAGACTAGCTACAATCAAAACACTGACAATCAATGTGATTAATGTCACAAAGGTCAAAAATAACTTATTTTCCATTGGATGAAAGTAAATTGCATCATTAATAAGAAATTTGATACAAATATATCAGTAAGTTACCGTTTATGAGAGGAGAGGGTATTAATCACTTACACTCTTGTACCACTACATTATAAATACTGGGATTGATTTGAAAAGCAGTTATTGTATTTTTGCAAGAGAATTTATCATATGGATATTCACTACGTTACTAATCGTTACACTTTATGGGTGGCTTCATCTATATGGATGAATCTGATGACATTGTTGACAAAGTGTTATCTTTCATACAGGATAATCCCGGGTGTCACTTACGTCGGATCAAAAGGGCAATGGATGTTTCAATGGGAACAGTTCCTCAACTGTATTGGTCCACAATTAGGATTCTGATGACTTCGAATTGCTAAGCTTTAAAGTTTTTCTTCTTTCTAGGAATTGGAATCGCAACTTGTTTTTATCCTAACGGGTTCATCGGGTTTAGTTCCTTCGTGTAGTAGGGTTCTACTAACTTGGTATTTAGCTTTTTGTTATTGATAACTAAAGTTATTCAAGACACGTGACTTGTGAATCCGATTCTAAATGATTTTTAGATCCATCGGCTTTAATCTCAGTGCAAATTAGTACTTGATACAGATTGATATAATACCTATCTAATAGATTGGTTATGAACAAAAAATTGGTTTTGGTTGTTATCGTAATGATACCTCTTGGAATTGCAATTATAGCAACAACCACAACAATACAACAACAAGTAGATGCAGTTACTAGTAAAAGAGATTTTCAGGGAGGCACGCAAACATCGATATTCGAAAATGATATTTATGTTGCATGGTGGACCAATAAAACGGGGAACGATGAGGTAATGTATCGATTGTCGTCTGATGCAGGCAAAACATTCACCGACAAAGTTAATCTCAGCAATACCCCTAATTCTAATTCAGTGGACGTAGAAATATCGGCAGATGAAGGGAGAGTCGCAGTTTCTTGGTGGGAAAGAAATCAAACCGTAAACGAGCCTGTAATCAGAATAAGCAATGATAATGGCAAGACATTTGGACCTGTATTGAAACTTGCGTCAGATGGACCCATTGGTTGAATGAAAGACACAACACCATATATTAAACAATTCAATTTTCTCTATTCTGACGTTGGTCCCAGTGCGGTGCGACTGATAATGCTAGAATTACGATTACTTGAACCCTTTCAGATTCCTATAATTTATCTACATTGAAAGCAACCATAAATAGCGCTTGTATAGCCACCTGTGTTAAAATAAATTGGATCTCATCTTATGCTACTATTTTAGAGGAAACTCTATGCCCACATCAAACTTGGAATAATATTTTTGGACATCAGAATTGCCGTATTTCGATCTGAATTTCTCTACTATTTCTTTAATTTTGTTGTCATCGGTTATCGTTCTTGCTTTACCGCTCAACTCTTGTTTTTTTACCGAAATTTTCACGTTTGGATTTTTTAGCACATTTCTATACCAATTTGTACCCGAACCCTGCACAGGTAGTAAATACAATTTGTCGTCTTCATGAACAAACCAAACAGGCCTAGAAATATCTTGACCTGAATTTCTGCCTTTAACAGTTAGGTCTATTTCATTTCCTATGCTGAGGTCTTTTAAGTCACGATTTGACATGTAACATGTATTTCGGGGATCTACTAATTAAACCGAATGTGAGTTTGCAACACACGATGGACCCATTCGTTGAATACAAGCTAGCAGAATTAATTTACAAAAGCCGGGTAGGATTTGGATATACGGGTTCGGTGGGATTCGGACAGTCCATGTAGTAGGGTCCTGTTACATGTCATTTAGCTTTTCCTATTTATTTTTGTTAGTGGGCTTTATAGACTTTATAGATCTCAAGATAGAAGTTTGGAACCTTATGTAGTGTTTTTATCTAAACTTGAGTAGTGACTACACAATTTTTTATAGGGTGATGTTGAATTTTAAAATGGTGAACAAACAACAATCGGTACAAACATCTCTTCTCGTAATAATAATTTTTACTCTTAAAACGTTCTTTTTTGTTGGCAATATGATTCCAGTACAAGCCTTGCATAAAGAAGAACAACTTTTGGTTAATTATGATGATGTGCAAGAATTTGCAGATTCCGTAAAAGATCGTGATAAAGAAATAGAATCTATACCTTTGGAATGGATGATATCTACGGACACTTATGATGATGCGTATAAAAGTTTGCAGGATTGTATAGACCTAGCAGCTAAAGTAGGAGATAACCTTGCTGATAAAGAAGTAGTACACTGTATTGAAGATGTAAACTTTTTCAAGCACAAGTATTCTCCAAATAGTAGCGTTCCTATTATTACAATTTCTACTACCACTACCAACACATCTACAGCTACCAGAACCAATGGTATATCAACTTCCAATGGTATATCAACTACCGATGCTGATGATGAAGAAAACAATTTGATTAATGAACTTGTGAAAACAGGAAAGTTCACAGAAGATGAAGCCAAAGAATTGGTAACAAAAGTGATGAAGAATGGAACCGATGAAGCCAATGTTACTGATGGATCAAATGTCCCTGAAGCTAACATAACTGCTAATGTTCCTGAAGCTAACATAACTGCTAATGTTCCTGAGACCAATGCCTCTCAAGGTGAGAGTACACGGAAAATAGCCCTTGACATAACTGTTGCAAAA